>JASLKI010000098.1 GCA_030747575.1 Verrucomicrobiota bacterium
ATAGCCGCCACTGCGCCAGCGATTCCTCTCTGTGCCCAGCGCGAACACCGTGTCGGCCTCCCACGACAGATCGCGGAACTTTGGCGACTCGTTTTTGAAACGCCACGTCAGCAGCGTCTCCAAGTACCCGCTACGCTGGGCACGCACCGTGTCCGTACCGCCGAGGAAAACAACGACATCGTCCCCGGCCAATTCCAGCGGTGCCTCAGCGGCGACCACGCCTAGGCAGCCGGCAAGCAGACAGATGAATGAAACGATTTTCATGTCGTGGAAAAGTAACCACATGGGATTCAGCCATAGTTGACTCCGTCAAACGAGTCCCGTCTGCACTTGGCCAGGCGCGACTATCGGCGTGGGCGCTTGGGTGGAGCGGAGCGTTTCTGCAGCCAGAGGACATCCTCGTTCCTCGGCGAAGGAACAAAAATAGGGATGTTGACGCCCTTGCGGATCGGCACGGAGGTGCGCGGGTCGAGCCACTTTTTGATGACCGCATGACCGTCGGCCAGCGTCACGCCCCCGGCGTTGTTGTGATAGCTGGCCGGATAATCGACCCAGCGGGTTGAGCCGGGATTGCGCGGGTTGTAGCCGGTCATGTCCACGGCGAAGTAGCCGTTGTTGATGCGATCCTCCCGCTGGTCGAGCACCACGTACAACTCGCTCAACGACTTGCCGGCGGCATCAGAAAGCTTGCGGATCGGCCGGTAACCGGCCTGCCACCCCTGTAACGCCGGCGGGTTGAGGAAGCCGTTCATCGAGATGCTTCGTACACGCGGCAACTGCTTGCCTCCGTGCCGCGATGTGCTCATGTCGGCGGGACACTTCCACACACCGAGACTCCGGTGGTAAGGCCACAGGTGGCTCTGCATGAGGTAAACCGTGTTGGTGTTGTCCGGCACCGACTGCGCATAGTTGAGCCAGCCTTGCACCCACGACCTGTTGCGCGTCGGGAATACGGCATTTGGCACAAGTTGGCCGTCGTTGTCGTCCGTGTACATCGTCCACGAGAAACTCATCTGCCGCAGATTGTTCATGCAGCTGATGCCGGTCGCCTTGGCCTTGGCCTTGGCCAGGGCCGGCAGCAGCATGCCGGCGAGGATCGCGATGATGGCGATCACCACCAGCAGTTCAATCAGCGTGAAGCCGTTTGTTTTTCGATTGGCTAAACGTATTGTCATATAGTCGGTTCAACGGAACCTTAATCGTCCTCCTCACCGCAGCAGGTCTTGCACTTGCCCATGACTCTGGCCAAGACTAGGCCGACCAGAAACTCTCCAATAATCATTTTTTTACCGATGAGATTTCCTTTCGGTTATTGGTCACACGAAGACTCCCCTCATCCACCCCCAAACGCAACGCCAAATCCATCTAGTTTGCCTTACGATTTTTTTCGATTGCTTGACCATTCCTTGGCATTTCGACAGTCTCTTCCGAACCAAATTTTTCATGACCATGACTATGCAAACCGCTACCGGTAAAACACTGTTTCCCGAGGTGCAGGCCTTTCTTTCCAAGGAAGTTCATGGCGCCGTAATCGGCGGCCAGGAGGTGATCGCCTCCAATGGAGACACCTTCGACACCCGCGACCCCGGGACCGGGGAGAAACTCGCCACCGTGTCCAACATGCAACCGGACGACGTCGAGCAAGCCGTTGTTGCCGCCCAAAAGGCATTCGACGAAGCCGACTGGGCGCGCCTGCCGGTGAATGAACGCGGTGTGCACCTCATGCGCCTGGCGGATGCCGTGGAGCAACGCAAACCCATCATCGCACAAATCGAGGCGCTCGACTCCGGCAAGATCGAGGCCCAGGCGGCTGATGATGTGCAAAACTTTATTGATACCATCCGATATTTTTGTGGCCTCGCACAGGGACTCTCCCTGGATACCGCCATTCCGGTAGCCGGTCATGAGGCGTCCGTGGTGCGACATGCCTGGGGCCCGTGCGGCTTTATTGTGCCCTGGAACTTTCCCTTTCTGCTCTGCGGCTGGGGCATTGGACCCGCGATGGCCGCCGGCAACACCTGCGTCGTGAAACCGGCCGAGGACACGCCACTCTCCGCCCTTTACATGGCGCACCTTGCAAAGGAAATCGGTATCCCCGATGGCGTGATCAACGTCATTCCTGGTGTGGGTGAGGTAACCGGCGCGGCGCTTTCCAAGAACCCCAACCTCTGCCGGATGTCCTTCACCGGCTCACCTGAGGTGGGTCGTTTGGTGGCGAGAGAGTGCGGCCAAAACCTGATCCCGGTGAAACTTGAACTGGGCGGCAAAGGAGCAGCCGTCATCTTCGATGATGTCGACATCCCAGAAGCCGCCGACAAACTCGCTCAAGCCATCACCTTCCACGCCGGGCAGGTTTGTTGCGACGCCACACGGTGGCTGGTGCAGAAAACCATTTATGATGATTTCGTGAATGCTGCCGTGGACCGACTCAAAGCAGTGCAGATCGGGCATCCCCTTGGCGACGGCACACAAATGGGTCCGGTTGTCAGTGAAGTGCAGCATAAACGCGTGCTCGGTTATCTGGAGAAAGGCACCGCGGCCGGCGCGAAAACCGTACTTGAAGGTGGAGCTGCAGATGTTGAGGGCTGTGCCGGTGGCCATTATGTAAAACCGGCATTACTCGCCGGTTCACTGGATAATGTCGCCGCACGCGAGGAAATTTTTGGACCAGTCGCCTATCTCGCATCGTTCAACGATGAAAGCGATGGCATCCGCCTGGCCAACAACACCGACTACGGCCTGGCCAACAGCGTGTGGTCCAGCGACCTCGCCCGATGCAAACGTGTGGCCTCTCAATTCGAAACAGGAAACGGCTGGATCAACTCGCACAACGTGGTGGTGCACGGCGTCCCTTACGCCGGAGTCAAAAAAAGCGGCATGGGCGGAGGTGTCGTGAGCCTGGAAACGCTGCTCGACTACTATCGTAACATCTCCGTAATTCGGCCAATTTAAGGCTGTAAAACGCCTGTCTTGTCGCTAAGAAACTCAAAGGATAAGCGTTTTCCCTCTCGAAAACATTGGGTGAAATGCTTATCCTAAACTCCTTCGGCTATTTCAGCCCATAGATAAAAAAAGGGTCGCCGGTTCGACCACGAACTAACGACCCCAAAACGACTTTTACATCATTTAAGCAGGGAACCTGTAGCGTGAACTACCGGCGTTGCCCCCGCCGTCCTGAGAATGTCTTTGCGTCGTGGTTTATGCAAACAAAAGAGTCAATGCCTGGCCCAGCGGCCCCAAACGCGCAGATACTCAGGGATGACCAGTTCCCCATCCTCGTTTGTATCCAGCGCCTTGAAAACCCCGTTGGCCAATTTCTCGTCCTTTAGCTTTTCACTGGCCAAAAGTTCCTTTGCAGTCAACCTGTTGTTACCGTTGGTGTCCATGTCACTGAATATCAACTTTGCTTCGTCAGTGATAAGTCGATTTTCGACATACTCAGCCTCGGAGACGAAGCCGTCGTTGTTTGAGTCCGATGCCTGGAAGATGCCCCGTCTTGACTGGGGGGTCAGATAGGCACCGTTCTCAATGTATTCCTTTTTTGAATGTCGTCCGTCCCTGTCTGCATCAGTGAAACCGAAGACACGACGGTAGTTGGCCAATTCGCGTTCGGTACCGCCATGCCTCCCTTTCGCGCCAAAAAGTTGAAGGATTTCACGAGTTGAAACTCCTCCGATTTGCTTTGCAACCGGCGGAAGTGGCTTCAACGGCTGGGTGACGGGGGCACGGGAGCGATCGGGGATTCCACTGCCACCTCTGCCGCTCCGATTGGCACCAAAGTTCGGGCGCAATTCTTCTGCTGTGAGCTTGTCGTCCTTATTTTTGTCGAGCTTCCTGAGTGCAGCCACAGCATCCTCGATTTCCTCGGCGGAGATTTCTCCGTTCCTGTCGGCGTCAAGCGCAGTCATGATAGGAAGCACGCGCATAAAACCGCCTCGTCCAGCCTGCCCACCGAATTGAGGGCGTCTTTCGCGATCGTCACCCTCACGCCCTCCGCGTTCCTGTGCAGTTGCATCACTCGCCACCATGCCAAGGCATGTCGCGATCATCATTAATCTGAAAATCAAATTGTTCATCACATCAAAATAAGACCTATCTTCCTCTACGTTTTTAATGTTTACATAGTTACAACTTAAGAATGTGTCGTTTCGTATAGCAAACCATATGGCAAACCACAGCCCCCCCCGGCAACGGCTTTTCTTTCAGGCTTGGCTGGGGTGCTTTAGGGTGCGCTGAGCATGACTTCGACAAATGAACCGCTTGGCCAAGCGGACCGCACCGAGGGGGACGTCAACCTCTCCGACCACCGATTTGCCTGGCAACAGGCAAACGTGGACGACGCGACTCGTGAAACACTCGAGCGCGACTCGGCAGCCTTTCTGCATCAATCACTCTCCACGCCGTGCCTCACCGAGTTGACTGGCTGCGAAGGCATCTACCTGACCGATGCCGCCGGTAGACGCTACATGGATTTCCACGGGAACAGCGTTCATCAGGTTGGCCACGCGCATCCCAAAGTCATTGAGGCAGTCAAGCGGCAACTCGACGAGTTGGCCTTCTGTCCCCGGCGCTTCACCAACCAATCCGCCCTCGCCCTCGCCGAGCGCCTGGCCAAGCTAGCGCCGGGCAATCTGGCCAAGGTGCTGTTCGCGCCGGGCGGCACGGCGGCCATCGGCATCGCGATGAAACTCGCCCGCTACGCCAC
>JASLKI010000099.1 GCA_030747575.1 Verrucomicrobiota bacterium
GCGGATACGCTCGAAGATCAGCACGTTGGCGTCGATCGCCATGCCGATCGTCAGCACGATGCCGGCGATGCCGGGCAGCGTCAGCGCAGCGTCGAGGTAGCACATCACGCCCATCAGAATGAACAGGTTCAGCACCAGCGCAAAGTTGGCGACGAGGCCGGAGAACCAGTAATAAAAGAGCATGAACACCCCCACGGCGATCACGCCCCACAGCGCTGCGTTGAAGCCGCTCTTCACCGAGTCAGCGCCAAGGCTGGGCTCCACGCTCATCTCCTCCTCGATTGTCAGCGGCGCCTTGAGTGGGTTTTCCAGCGCGTTGGCGATGGTGGTCGCCTCCTCTTGAGTGAAGTCCCCTGTGATCTGCCCGTTGCTGTTTATGGCCGACTGCAGGGTCGGGGCGGATATCAGTTTGCCGTCGAGGATGATGGCCATTCTTTCGCCGATATTTTCGCTGCTCAACTGGTACATGGCGGCGCCGCCGACGGGTTTGAATTCGAAAAGGATCATGGGCTCCTGGGTGAGTGGATTACGTGAGGGAGAGGCGTTTTTGATGTACTCGCCTTTCAGGCCGTATTTGTTCTCGAGTTCGACCAGCACTTCGCTGGTAAAGCTGTTGCCCGCATCATCCTTGTTGGTGAGCGCGTATTTCCTGTAGCCATCGGGGGTGATGCCATTGGCGATCAGCGTGCGGGAATCCTTGTGCACGAGGGCGAACTCCAGAAACGCAGCCTCGGTCACCAGTCTTTTTGCATCCGCCTTGTCGGCCTCGGACAGCCCGGGCAACTGGATCATGATCTTGTTGTCACCCACTGGCCGGATGTCGGGTTCCGCGACACCGATGGAGTCTACGCGCCGGCGCAGCACTTCCACGGCTTGGGCGAGAGCGCCAGATGCGTAATCCAACTTGTTCGTGTCCAGCTTGCTCGTGTCCATCGCCACGAGGAATGACGAGCCGCCCTTGAGATCCAGACCAAGCTGGATTTGGCCGGCCACCCGTTTCTGGAGTGATTGCAGCACCAGCCGGTTGTTGGGAGTTCGTTCCCCGAATTTCAACTTCGGGAAATAATTCGTCAGCGCCAGGCCGGACGCCTTCACGGCCGTGTACAGGTCACCGAACTCATTGCTTTTGTTCGTTTCATAGCTCGCAGTGGCTGTGGCGATTACATTACTGAAAGCCTCATCCTTGTCTTTGAACAGAGCATTATCCTCGTCGTCTTTAGCTTTGCTAAATTCATCGATCAGGGATAGATCCCGGAACGGTGTCATCTCGGTGCCGGCCCAGGCCAGGATGAGCAGCAGGAACAGGAATCGGGCTAGATTGTTTCGTTTCACGGTTTTGGGTTACTTGTTGTCTGTCTTTAAATCCGAGTTGCTGTTGATCACGCGCTCGATGGCGTATTTCTCCACCTCAAACTTGCTCTCGAGCGAGCGCACCGTGACGGTGGTATCCTTGACCGACTGCACGGTGCCCACCACGCCACCCCGCGTGACCACCGATGCCCCGGATTTGAGTGCGTCCACCATTTTAGTATGCTCCTTGGCTTTTTTCTGCTGAGGCCGGATCAGCAGGAAATAGAAAATGACAACCATTAAGATCATGGGAACAAACATTCCCATTGGGCTGCCTTGCGGTTGGGGGCTCTGTGCCAGAAGAATCAGTTGTGTGTGGTCGTAGCTCATTTCGGCTCTCAGCAAAAGGGCGGGAACTGTAGTTGCCGACCGATTGATTGCAAGCGTTTATTGGGCGTTTTCTGCTTTATTCCGCTCACTTTCGTGCTTGGCCAAGCATGCCCAATTCTGGCCGTCTATTGAGCCATGCCTTGAATAAAAGCCACCTTCTTGTAGTCTCGGCAGGTCTTCTCATGACCTTTGACGGCATTTTTTTCCGGAGATTAGCTGCGCTTGGCTTGGCTTGTGCCGCTTGGCCAAGCGGCTTGGCTGCTGCTGAGCCGGAGGGAATCGAGTTTTTCGAGAACCACATCCGGCCGTTGCTGGTACAAAATTGCTACAAATGCCACAGCGAAGAGGCCGACAAGGCCAAGGGCGAACTGCTGCTTGATACCCGCGCCGGGTTGCTCAAGGGCGGCGACTCCGGCCCAGCGATCGTACCTGGAAACCCCAAGGCCAGCCTGTTGATCCAGGCGGTTTCGTATGACAGCGGTGACCTGCAAATGCCGCCCAAAACCAAGCTCCCGCAGGTGTCTATCGACAAGTTGATCCAGTGGGTTGCGATGGGCGCGCCCGATCCCCGCGATGGCAAAACGGCGGACATTACGGATAAAGACGCATTTGATATCGCTGAGCGTAAAGCTGAACACTGGGCATGGCAGCCGGTGCGGCGCGATATTCAGCCGCCATCGGTCGAGTCGGTCGGCGGCGCGGACTGGCCCAACACTGCTGTCGATCGGTTTATCCTCGCCAAGCTGCAGGCTGCCGAACTTTCCCCCAGCGTACGGGCGACGCGACGCACGCTCGTTCGCCGGCTGTACTTCGACCTCATCGGCCTGCCGCCGACACCGGAGGAAATTGGGGCCTTTGTTGCAGGTGCATCGCCGAACGCCTACGAAAACCTTGTCGAACGGTTGCTGGCCTCGCCGCACTTCGGCGAGCGCTGGGGGCAGCACTGGCTTGACTTGGTGCGTTTCGCCGAGACGCGCGGCCACGAGGCGGATTATCCGATTCCGGAGGCGTATCGCTACCGCAACTACGTCGTTCGCGCCATGAACGCCGACGTGTCGTACGCTGATTTTGTGGTCGAGCACATCGCCGGCGACTTGGTGAAAGACCCGCGCATCGACTCGGCCACGCGACGGAACGAGTCCGCGCAGGGCGCCGGCTTTTGGCACCTGGGTGAGGCCACGCACTCGCCGGTGGACATCCGGGGCGACGAGTGCAACCGCGTGCACAACCAGATTGATGTTTATTCCAAAGCTTTCCTCGGGCTGACGGTGGGTTGCGCCCGCTGCCACGACCACAAGTTCGACGCCATATCAACCCGGGACTACTATGCCCTCGCCGGTTTCCTGCAGAGTTCCGGCTTCCATTTGAAGGATGTTTCCGATCCGGTGGCGCAAGATTCCGCCTATAACAAACTGGCCGGGCTCCGCGCCGACAGTGAGGCAGGCTTGCTCAATGAGTTTGCCTCGTCAGTCCAAACCAAGGTCAGCCGCTTGGCCGATTATCTGCCGATTGCCGCGGAGATTGTCCGTAATATTTCCGAAGGCAAAGATACCTCTAAGCCAGGCGATTACACCGCCTTGCACCCGACCGTGCAGGAAGTGGCCAATGGAAAAAACCTTCAACCTGCAAAACTTGCGGCTTGGATCGGGTACCTCGACAAGGCTCGTGGCAATGCCGGTGATCCGTTACGGGATGTGGTGCATGTCGCGCTTGGTCAACCGCGAGCCGATGCCCTCGCCGTGATGCGCAAACTCGAGGCAGACACCGCGGCACAGGCTAAGTTGATCAGGGTCAACGTTACTGTTGAGGAAGGCGAACGCAACTATGTAAAGAGCGAGCGCGACTGGACCGCCGAGGACATGATTGCCGATTATCGTCGTGC
>JASLKI010000100.1 GCA_030747575.1 Verrucomicrobiota bacterium
CGTCGGTGCGGCGACCGAACCGTCGGCCTTGGAGTACACCGTCTGGTAACGCTCGCGATCGGCGAGTGTGTCGATCGACGTGCGCTCGATGTACGGCGGCAATGGCGTCTCGCCGATGGCCTGCAGGAGTGCGTGCACGTCCGGCGACTCAGGGAGGCGCAGCAGATATTTGCCGGTATCGTTCTTGTCGATCGACTCGACCCAGTGCGGAGTGGGGTAGCCGTCGAGGTCGTGCAACTGGATGCGTGTCCCGTTGTGAATACGTTTGCCGGGACGCAGCATGCACCACCATTCGCCGGGGGCGCGTTCCTCGGTGAGCAGGATTTCCACCCGCGCGCCGTCGCCTTCCTTTTGGCCGCGCACGCGCGCCGGGATGACACGCGAGTTGTTCACCACCAAAACGTCGCCCGAGCGGAGCAGTGCTTCCAAGTCGACAAATTGCCTATGCGCGATGGTTGCGGTGGAGCGATCCAGGGTAAGCAGTCGCGAGGCGTCCCGTTGCTTGATGGGATGCTGGGCAATAAGTTCCTGAGGTAGAGGGTAGTCGAAATCGGCCGTTCGCACGGCGGCATCTCTAGCCGGTTTCGAGAGCGAGCGCGATTCTTTGATGGCGACGGTTAAGTGAGCAGCGAGGGGCGAGCAGTGAACAGCTGCTGAATTACGTTATCGTTATCTAATATTCAAAATATGCCCAAACGGAGGGATAGGAGGGGTGAATCAAAAAAAAGTTAAACTTTTTTCAAAAAATTGGTTGACGCCTCGGGGTGAAAACGGTAGAGAAAGGGAAACTTTGGGTCGCATAGGACCAAATTGGTGTCCGAGCAACCTGTTATGTCAGCAACCCAGGACCAATCAACGACCGTTTTTTCCGGTCGATTCCGGCACGGAATCGATGGGAGCAGGCGTCTCATGGTCCCTTCCAAGTGGCGGCCGAAGTCTGGCAAAACGGAGTTATCTGTCCTCCCGTGGCCGCTGGGGGATCAGCAGTTTCTTTTGGTGTTGCCTCCCGCCCGCTGGAATCTGCTGCTGGAGAGGTTGAACGAGATGTCGCTTTCCAATGACGAGGCAGCGGTGGTGGAGCGGGTCATCGGGGGGAGCTCGGCCCACCTGACACTGGACAAGGCGGGCCGGCTGTGTCTGCCGGAGGAGCTGGCTGCCGTGGCCGGGCTGCGGAAGGAGGCCATGTTTGTTGGCCGGTTGAACAAGTTCGAAATCTGGGAGCCGGGTCGATTCAACAAAGACAACAAGGGCAACGAAGCGGTCGCAGCTGAGGCCATCAAGAATTTAAATCTATGAACCTGATGCAATATCTGTCGGTTGGTGGAACCCTCGAGGGGCCAAGGGAAAAGTTTCTCTCTCGCAGGATTGGAAACAGTCAGGAAGGCTTCACCGGCGAGGGAGGCGGTGAGCTTGCCCATCCGGAGCCGGTGGCGTTGATGCAGCCCACAGCGGAGGAGTCTGGTCACGGAGAGTCTGGTCAGGGAGAGTTTGGTTTTTTTGAGCCGCTGGTCATCGAGCCAAAAACGTCCGGACCGGGAAACCACCTGGAACTTGGACAAGCAGAGGTCAAGCCGCGGACGCGGGATCAGGTGGAGGTGTACAGCCGCATCAGCCCGACGCGGGTGCGGGTGGTTCGAAACGACTTGGAGGGATCGGACCTGGCGGTTCGCGCCGGCGAATGCGTGAGCGAGTTCCGCCCGAGCCTCATCGCCGAGGAACCCATGAGGAGCTCGTGGGCCGAGCGCATGCGCGGCCGGTTTGAGTCGCTGAACCAAGTCTTGCGGTTTGTGTCGCGTCGATCGCGGCGTTGGTTGCTCGCGTTCAAGTCATTTTGGCCGGCCGGCATCATGGCGGGGGCATCCGTTGGCGCGCTGGAAGCCGCCTCCAAAAAAGTCGCTGAAGCTGAGGCAGCGCAAACGAACGCCACCGAGTTGGACGAAGCGATCGAGATGGCCAAGGACTATAAGACAGACGTGTACGTGGATGGCAGGGTGGCATGGAGCTACAAGGAATATGCCTCGCGGATGGAGACGATTGAGCCTCACGAAAAAGCCGATGACTTGTGACCGAATTCATCCACGAACCGGTTTTGCTGGAGGAAGTGCTCTTGGCACTTCAACCGGTGGCGGGTCGGTTGTATGTGGATGGCACGGTCGGCGGCGGCGGACATGCGGAGGCGATCCTCGAGGCGAGCGGCCCGGATGGGCGACTGGTGGGGTTCGACCGCGACGATTGGGCGCTGGCCGCCGCGGCCAGGCGCTTGAAACCGTTTGGCGACCGGTTGGAGTTGCACCGGGAGCCGTTTGCCGGCTTGGCCAAGCGCTTGGCCAAGGCGAGTTGCGATGGAGTGCTCCTGGATCTCGGGGTGAGCTCGCCGCAGCTCGACGAGGCGGAGCGCGGTTTCAGCTTTCAGGTCGAGGGGCCGCTGGACATGCGGATGGACCGGCGGCAGCCGGTGAGCGCCGCGCAACTGGTGAACGAGCTCGAGGCCGGGGAGCTGGCGACGATTTTTTGGGAACTGGGCGGAGAGCGCCGGTCGCGGCGTATTGCCCGGGCGATTGTTGAGCAACGCGACATGCAGCGAATCGAGACAACCATGCAATTGGCCGACACGGTAGAGCGGGTCTGCCCCCGGCGGGGCGCGCGGACGCATCCGGCGACCGGCGTGTTTCAGGCACTGCGCATGGCTGTGAACGACGAACTTGGCCAGGTGCAGACCGGGCTGGACGCCGCCTGGTCGGTGCTCAAGCCGGGCGGCTGCCTCGCGGTCATCACTTTTCACTCTGGGGAGGACCGGCTTGTGAAACAGTTCAGCCGCCGTTTGGCCAAGCCGTACACGGTGCGCGGCGATGTCGACGTGCCGGAGCTGCGCGAACCGCGCGAGCCGTTGGCTCGGGAGCTCAGCCGCAAGGCGATCAAGCCAAGCGATGCCGAGGTGGGGCGGAACCCGCGAAGTCGCAGCGCCCAGATGCGGGCGATGGAAAAATTGTAAATCGTCATGCCGCGCAACCGGAAAAAACAGGACTCCGCGCTGAGTGTTGGTTCGTGGATCAAGGCCGCGTTGTTTTGCCTGCTGCTCGGCGGCACGGCGATGGGGTACGTGTGGCAGAAGTCACAGATCCACCAACTCGGCAGCGAGGTTCGCAAGAAGGAAGTGCGGCTGGAGATGCTCGAGAGCGATAATGAACGCTGGCAGCAACTTCGTGCCGAGATGCGCTCGACACAGAAACTTTACGAACGAGTCCGCAAACTGGGGCTGGGGCTGACGATGCCGCAGCCGGAGCAGGTGTTGCGACTCTCAGATCTTCCGCTGGACGCCAAGGAGCAAAAGCAAAGTGAACCGGGGGAATACCGCACGGTAAAAAACACGCCGCGTCGGGGACGGCCTTATCAGAGATGCAAAATAATCTGTTTACAAACTGACATGGCGACGACAGGAGCCAACACTCACCGGGGCAGGGTGATGATACTGGTCTCACTCATAACGGTCGGTTATGTGGGACTTGGGGTGAGGTTGGTGGATATACAGGTGCTCCAGCACGACAAGCACGCCGCGCACGCGCTCGACAACACTCGCCGCAAGGTGATTCATGCCTCGAGGCGCGGCGACATTCTGGACATCCGCGGCACGGTGCTGGCGACGAGCCGCATTGCCAAGACGGTGTGCGCCGATCCGTCGCTGGTTGGCTCTCACCAACGCCTCGTGGCCCGGGCGATCGCGCCGTTTCTTGGCAGGGACGCCGCCGGCTTGGCCAAGCGCATGCAGCGCCGCGTGTACACCGACGCGCAGGGACGCCAGCGGGAGGATAAGCACGTCGTGCTTGGGCGCAAGGTGCTACTCGAGGATTGGCAGGGCATCACCAACGCGCTGGCGCAAATCGAGTTTGATGTCGACGTGAAATCGCTGCCCCGCAAGGAGCGGCTGAAATATTACAACGTCAGGCGCTCTGTATTTTGTGAGCGGGTCGATTCACAGTTGCGGGTTTATCCCAGCGGCAATCTCGCTGCCCATGTGATGGGGTTTGTCGGTGTACGGGATCCAAAAGACTCGAGCGTGCCGGTGATCGGACTCGAGGGTAAACACGGCATTGAGATGATGCTTGATTCGGAACTTGAGGGCGTGCGCGGCTGGCGCGAGACCGAGACCGATAGAAGTCGTCGCGAGGTTGTGGCCTTTCGCGAGCACAATGTGAAGCCGCGAGACGGGATGAACGTGGTGCTGACGCTCGACGCCAACATCCAGTACATCACCGAGAAGGCGCTCGAGGCGCTATGTGCAAAGCACACTCCGGCGAGCGCCTGCGTCGTGGTGGTGAACCCGCGAACCGGCGCCATTCTCGCGCTGGCCAACCGGCCGACATACAATCCCAACAAGCCCGGAGGCTCCAATGATGCCAACCGCCGAAACCGGGTGATCGCCGATGTATTCGAGCCGGGCTCGACCTTCAAGATCGTGGCGGTATCTGGCGCGCTCAACGAGCATGTTGTGAGGCTGAATGACCGGGTCCATTGCGAGAACGGCCGCTTTTATTTCGCCGGCAAGGTGCTGCGAGACCATCACGCGTACGGCTCGTTGTCCGTGCGGGAGATCATCACCAAGTCATCCAACATCGGCACAGCCAAGGTGGCGATGAAGCTGGGGGCGCCGCGGCTGCACAAATACATTTCCGAGTTGGGCTTTGGCCAGCGCAGCGGGGTGTCGTTGCCGGGGGAAGTGCGCGGCATCCTTCATCCGGTCAGGGACTGGAGCAAGTTGTCGATCTCCCGGATTCCGATGGGGCACGAGATCGCGGCAACGCCGCTGCAGCTCGTGATGGCGATGTCCGCGATGGCCAACGGCGGGAACCTGATGCGGCCGTTGCTGGTGGAGCGGTTGGTGGATCGCGATGGGAATGTCGTGATGCAGTATAAACCGACCGTGGTTCGCAAGGTGATTTACGACGGGACAGCGCAGCAGATGGTGGAGACGCTGGTGACGGTGGTCTCGGTCGAGGGCACTGCACGACAGGCATGGCTTGAAAACTACACCGTCGCCGGCAAGACCGGCACGGCGCAGAAGCCGTCCAAGACACGGCGGGGCTACGAGGACGGTAAATATTTTTCCTCGTTCATCGGGTTCCTGCCGGCGGAGAATCCCCAGTTGTGCATCGGGGTTTTTGTGGACGAGCCTCACAACGGCCATTACGGCGGCGTGGTGGCGGCACCGGCGTTCAAGGTAATTGCAGAGAGATCGGCTAACTACCTTGGCATCGAGCCGTCGGTGCCGGTCAAGTCGATGTCGGAACAGAAACCCCGGGTGGTGTCGAGATGATGGAACCCCGGACACTAGGTTTTGTGGAGCAGAGCTGCAACGGGCTGCTAGTCGCGGGCGAGCGCTCGGCAAGTGTGCGTCACATTTGCACCGATTCGCGCCTGGCCAAGCCGGGCGACTTGTTTGTTGCGATTCGCGGCGACCGGTTTGACGGGCACGACTACCTCAACGACGCGCTTGGCCAAGGGGCTGAGGCGGCTGTGGTCAACCGCTCCCGCCTTGCCCAGGCGGAGAGCGCCGGGCCGATGATCGAGGTGGACGAGACGCGGAGTGCCCTTGGGCAATTGGCTGCCCGTTACCGGCAGGATTTCGATTTGCCGGTAGTCGCGGTTGGCGGCTCCAACGGCAAAACCAGCACCAAGGAAATCTTGGCCACGATGCTGGGGCAGCGGCTCGAGATGCTCTCGAGCGAGGCCAGTTTCAACAACGACATCGGCGTGCCACTCACGTTGCTGCGGCTGCGCGAGGCCCATGAGGCGGCGGTGCTCGAGGTTGGCTCGAACCATCCCGGCGAGTTGGAGCCGCTGCTGCAACTCATCCGGCCGAGGTACGGTGTGTTGACGAGTATCGGGCGCGAGCATCTGGAATTTTTTGGAGACATCGAGGGCGTGATCGAGGAGGAGGGCGCGTTGGCGGAGGCGCTGCCGCCGGAGGGCTGCCTGTTCGTCAATGGAGACATCGAGGGGCTGGAGGCGATCCGCCGCCGTTGCCGCGCAACGGTCGTCACCGTCGGGGAAGGAGAGGCCTGCGACTGGCGCATCGCCGACATCAGGTCCGACGACGAGGGAACCACTTTTAAAATAATTTCGCCGAAGGGAGATCGGAACGGAGCATACTGCGTCAACCTGCTGGGCCATCAAAATGCCCGGAACGCCGCACTCGCGATTGCGCTTGCGGCGGAACTGGGCCTGAGCCGGGAGGAACTGGACCAGGGCCTGCAGCGTTGTCGTCCGGCGTCGATGCGAATGGAGATGCAGACACTCGGCGGTGTCCGCATAATTAACGATGCCTACAACTCCAACCCCGACTCCCTTCTGGCGGCTTTGGAAACGATCGGGTCGTTTCCGGTTAAGGGAAAGCGCATTGCCGTTCTCGGCGACATGGCCGAGCTTGGCCAAGCCAGCGAGTCCGCCCACGTTGAGGCGGGCCAGCTTGCGGCCGGGCTCCACCTGAACGGCCTCATCGCCGTGGGCCGATGGGCGGACACGACGGTGCGCGCGGCACAGGAGGCCGGCTTGGCCAACGTAGCTGCGTTCGACGACGTCACCGTGGCCGGCAAGGCGCTGGCCAAAAAACTGGAATCGGGCGACGCGGTGCTCATCAAGGGCAGCCGCGCGGCGAAAATTGAGGGTATCATCGAGGTGCTTTCGGAGGCCATGAACACATAGCGAGGTAGGATGTTTTTTTATCTCAGCCAGATTCCGCAGTGGTTGGCCGAAAACGGCCATGTCGCCTGGGCGGACTGGCTCTCCTTCCTGCGGGTGTTCCAGTACATCACCTTCCGGACAGCCGGAGCAGCGGTGACGGCGCTGCTGCTTTGCTGGTGGCTTGGCCCAAAGATCATCGCGCTGCTCAAGCGGTCGAAGTTCGGCCAGGAATATTCGGACAAGGCCGAGGAGGCCGGCGGACTGCACGCGCGCGTGCTCAGCAAAAAAGGCACGCCGTCGATGGGGGGAATCATGATTGTGCTCTCGCTGGATGTCACCGCGCTGCTTTGGGCCAAGTGGAACGCGTTTCTCGCGCTGAGCCTGATGTCGGTGGTGGTGCTGGCGGCGCTCGGTTTTTACGACGACTGGGTCAAGCTCACCAAGCAGGACAAGGCCGGCATCCACTCGAAGGTGAAACTGGCGGTGCAACTGGCGCTGGGCCTGTTCATCGGCCTGTACCTGTGGCGTCACCCCGATCCCGTTAAGAGCGACTTGATCGGGAAACTGGTGGTGCCGTTTTACAGCGGGGAAATTGTATTTTTCGGCGTGGGGCTCGTTGGCTTGTTGATCACCACGTCGGCCATCGTCGGCAGCTCGAACGCAGTGAACCTGACCGACGGCCTCGACGGCCTGGCCATCGGTTGCACGCTGATCGTGACGTTTGTGTTCATCATTTTCACCTACATCGCCGGCAACAAGATTATGGCTGACTACCTGCTCGTGCCGTACGTCGAGGGGGCGGGGGAGTTGACGGTGTTTTGCGCGGCAATGGTGGGTGCCGGGCTGGGGTTTCTATGGTTCAACTGTCACCCGGCGCAGGTGTTCATGGGCGACACCGGATCGTTGCCGCTGGGCGGCGTGCTCGGCGTGATCGCGGTGCTGATTCATCAGCCGTTCGTGCTGGTGATTGCCGGCGGGGTGTTCGTGCTCGAGGCGGGGTCGGTGATGATCCAGACCGTCTGGTTCAAGCACACGCGGCGAAAATTCGGCGAGGGGCGCCGGGTGTTCCAGATGGCGCCTCTGCATCATCACTTCGAGAAAAAAGGGTGGTACGAGTCGCAGGTCGTCGCCCGGTTTTACATTTTGGGAATTCTTTTTGCGGTGCTCGCTTTGAGTACGCTGAAATTGAGGTAAGTTAGGCAGTCATGTTCAAGTTAAACGGCAAACGGGTTTTATTGGTCGGCCTCGGTTCGAGGGGCCGCTCAGCCTGCCGTTTGCTCTGCGCCAGCGGCGCTTCAGTGGTGGCTGTGGATTGCAAGGACAGCAAGCAGCTCCAACGCGAAACCAAGCCGTTGGCCAAGCTGGGGGCGGAGGTGCACCTGGGCTTGGCCAAGCCGTTGGCCAAGCTGCTTGAGGGCGTCGAGTTGGGCGTGATTAGTGTGGGCGGCATTCGTGAAACAGCCTGGATGAGTGCCCTACAAAAATTAGATATCTCGATGATCAGCGAACTGGAACTGGGCTTTCAGCAGCTGCGCTGCCTCAACATCGCGGTGACCGGTACCAACGGCAAGACTTCCACGGCAAAGCTCATCGAGCGGGTTCTCTCGGGCACGCAACGCGAAACCCAGCTCGCCGGCAAGGTCGACTGTCCTGTTTGCGACACCGTGGCCGACTCGAAAGAGCTGGACTACCTGATCCTCGCGGTAAACTCGTTCCAGTTGGAGTTGACGCAGTTTTTCAGCCCGACAGTGGCCGTATTGACGAACATCGCGCCGGACCACATGGACCACTACGGGAGCATGGCCGAGTACGTGAAAGCGAAGTCGAGGATGTTTGCTAACCAGCAGCCGTTCGACTGGGCGATCATCCAGAGCGAGGCGCTTGCGCAGATCCGATCGCTCGGCATCGAGATCCCCTCTAAGATCATCACATTCAGCTCGAGCAACCGCCGGGCGGACATTTCGCTGGATCGAGGCTTGATCGTCAGCCGGGTGCCCGGCTGGGAGGGGCCGCTGCTGGATTTCAACGAATGCCAGTTGCAGGGCTCGCACAACGCGGAAATTATCATGGCGGCGCTGGCCGTAGGGCGCGTGCTGCGGATTCCGCTGGAGCAATCGGCGCTTGTTCTGCGGAATCACCCGGCGTTGCCGCACCGCTGCGAAATCGTGGCCGAGATTGGTGGCGTGAGCTACATTAACGACTCCCGATCCACCAATGTCGCCGCTCTAGAGAAGTCACTTACCTCAATGAAACTGGGCCCTGGAAGCCGTCCGAACATCTGGCTGCTGGCCGGCGGCCGCGACAAGGCCGGGGCTTACCACGACATCGGCCCGTTGGTTTCGGAGGGAGTCAAGGCGGCGTTTTTGATGGGTGAAATTCGCGAAACACTTCGCGCCGCGTGGAGCCTCTTCACGCCATGCCGCCTGGTGGACTCCCTGGAGGAAGGCGTCCGTCAGGCCGCAGAATTGGCCGAGGAAGGCGATGTCATTTTGCTCTCGCCAGCCAGTGAGGATTCCGGTAGTGTCAACGGCTATCAACATCGTGGCGAGATGTTTCGACGCTCAGTCGAACTCCTGGCCGGTACTTCAACGGAAGACGAAAGCACCGGCAAGGCCCCTTCAGCCTCAAAAATCCCGCACCTCTTGTCGCGATGAAACGTGCCCACCAACCACCATATCTTGTGTTCCCCTGTGCGCTTGGCCAAGTGCAACGCAATTTTTTAACCAAGGAGTAAACTATCATGACCAGTCATAATCCCCTACGACCCAAAAGTTCCCTGCTCGAGCAGAAAGCCAAGAGCCGCTCCGGCCTGCAGATGGTAATGATCATCGTCGCCGTGCACGTGGTTTTTCTTGGAGGCCTGTTGTTCTCCGGTTGCCGTCCGGAAAACCCGGCCCCCGAACCGGCCCCCGGCCCCGATGCCATCCCGGTTCTGCCACCCGACGGGGGAGAGGTGGCTTCGCCGCCGGGAGAGACCAATACGGTGACGGTGGTGGAGGCGCCCGCCGCGCCGCCGCTGCCGGGTGCCACGATCAGCGAACCGAAGCCGCCGCCGGTGACGCGTGACACGGAACCGGTGGAGGACATCGTGCCGTTGATCCCCGAGCCATCCGAGGGGCCCGAGGTGCCGGTGGCCGCCGGCGAGATCGAGTACGTGGTGGCCAAGGGCGACAATTTCACCAACATCGCCAGCAGGCACGCCGTCACTGTCCAGGCCATTATCAAGGCCAACCCGGCGGTGGATTCGAATCGCATGCAAATTGGCCAGGTGCTGATCATCCCCGCGCCCGCGGCCAAGCCGCCCGAGCCCTCGCTGCCCGAGGGAACGGTGGTGTATCAGGTCAAGCCCGGTGACAGCCTTTACGCCATCGCCAAGGAGCACAAGACCACGGTCAAAACCATCCGCGAGGTCAATGACCTGACCACCTCCAAGATTCGACCGGGGCAAAAACTGACCATTCCCTCGCCAGAAACCGAGAACTAGCCGCGGGATGAATCCGTCCCGATGAAGCTCGCCTCGACCTTGTTGGTGTTTGTCGTTTCCGCCCTGCTTGCGCTGGGGTTGGTGATGCTCTACAGCGCGACCATGTTCCACCGGAGTGGCGAGTTTTGGAGCGCACAGTTGCTGTGGTGCTGCATCGGGTTGGTGGTCTGCCTTGGCGCGGCCATGTCAGATTATCAACTGCTAAAAAAAGTCTCCGTGCCGGCGCTGGTGCTGGCGCTGCTCCTGTTGGTGGCGGTGATGATTCCCGGCATTGGGCTGGAGCGCAACGGCGCGCGCCGCTGGCTGCAGTTGCCTGGCACGACGTTTCAGCCGTCGGAGTTTGCCAAGCTGGCTGTCATCATTGCACTGGCTCATTACTGCGAGCGCAAGGGCCGGAGGATGGGCACGTTCAAGAATGGACTGCTGATTCCCGGCATGGTTTTGGGGTTGTTTCTTGGGCTGATTTTCATCGAACCGGACTGGGGTGCAATGGCACTGCTGGCCGCAGTCTGCGGGCTAATGCTGATATTGGCCGGCACCAAGATTCGTTACATGGCACCGCCGGTGATCGGGGTGATGTGCGCTGGCGGCTATCTGCTTTCGCAGAACACCGTCCGGCTGAACCGCATCACGAGCTGGCTCGATCCCGAGGGCACGAAACAGGGCGTCGGCTATCAGGCGTGGCAGTCGCTGATTGCGCTTGGCTCCGGCGGGACAACCGGCCTTGGCCTTGGCAACGGACGCCAAAAACTCGGCTTTGTGCCGGAGCACCAGACCGACTTCATATTCTCCGTGATCGGCGAGGAGCTTGGCCTGATCACTACGATGGCGGTCGTTGTCGGCTTTGTCTTGTTTTTGGTTTGCGGGGCGTTCATCGCCATGCGCGCGCGCGATTTTTTCGGTTTTCTGCTGGCGTCCGGGCTGACCTTTTTGATCGGCCTACAGGCGTTCATCAACATCGGTGTGGTGACCAGCATGCTGCCCAACAAGGGTCTACCGCTGCCGTTCATCAGCCGGGGCGGAACGAATCTCGTCGCGATGTTGTTTTGCGTGGGCGTGTTGCTGAGCATCGCGCGGTTTGCCAACCAGCAAGGGCGCTCCAAGGCGGACAAGTTGAAGGACTCCGACAGCTACTCCCCGTTCCGGGTAGGTACCCAGCCATGAAACCCGCACTTAAGCGCATTGCCATCGCCTGCGGCGGAACCGGTGGTCATCTGTTCCCAGGCTTGGCCGTGGGGGACGCGCTCGTGGCGCGTGGCTGTGAGGTCACGCTGCTTGTCAGTTCGAAGGAGGTCGACCAGACAGCGGTCAAGTCGGCTTACGGAATGGAGGTCGAGTCACTGCCGGTCGTTGGCCTGAGCCGCAATCTGCCCCGGTTCGCTGCCAGTTTTTGGTCGTCGCTTGGCCAATGCCGGAAGCTGTTTCGCGAAAACCGCCCGGACGCCGTGCTGGCGATGGGCGGGTTCACCAGCGCGCCGCCGGTGATCGCCGGTAAACTGATTGGCGCGCGCATTTTCCTGCACGAGGCAAACGCCATCCCGGGCCGGGCGGTGAAGCTGCTGGCGCCGTTGGCGGATGAGGTGTTCGTCCAGTTTCCCGCCGCGATGCCGAGGGTGCTGAGCACCGATATTCGCGCCACCGGTCTGCCGGTGCGCTCGGCGATGGAGCCGATCGAAAAGGCCGACGCACGGACCGTGCTTGGATTGGTGGAGAACCAGGCGGTGTTGCTCGTGATGGGCGGCAGCCAGGGGGCGCAGTCGATCAACCAGGCGCTGATCGAGTCGTTGCCTCGCTTGGCCAAGGCGGTGCCTGGCCTGCAGTTCATCCACTTGACCGGCGGGAGTGTCGAGCCGGTGCGTCAGGCGTACGATGCGCTTGGCTTGCGCGCGGTGGTGCGTCCGTTTTTGACCGAGATGGAGTATGCGCTGGGCGCGGCTGACCTCGCCGTGAGTCGTTCGGGGGCGTCGTCGCTGGCGGAGTTCTCGGCGATGGAGCTGCCGGCCATCCTGATCCCGTACCCGACTGCGGTGGACGACCATCAGCGGATCAACGCGCAGTCGTTTGTGGATATCGGCGCGGCGCGGTGTTTTCACCAGAAACAACTAACACCCCATCTACTCGTCAGCCAGTTGAGCGAGCTGTTCGGCAGCCCGGCCAAGCTCGGGGCGATGGCTGATTCGATGAAAAAATGGAAGGCAGCACAGGCGACAGAGGTGGTTGTGCAGCGGATTTATGAGGCGTGCGGATGGGAGGACGACGACGGGGACGAGCTGATGTTTGACCTGCCGGGAGGGAAGGAGGCAGCCGCATGAGCGCCGGAGTCGCGGAGCCGGTTTCCCCGTCGAGAGGTGGTTTGAAGTCGCTACTCGAGGCCGACTTCGCCGATGGGACAGTTGTTCGGCAGAACGTTTCGCTGGCGGAACTGACGACCCTCCGGGTTGGCGGCCAAGCGGACTGGTTTGCTGAGCCGCAGAGCCAAGCCGACTTGTCGGCGCTGGTAAGCGCCTCCCGCGAACACGGCTTGCCGGTGACGGCGCTTGGCTTGGGATCGAATTTTCTCGTGCTCGACAGCGGCGTGCGCGGATTGACCGTACGGTTGAGCGCCGGAGTGTTTGCCGGGATCGAGGCGGACGGCAGCCGGCTCAAGTGTGGTGCTGCGGCGCGGATGAAAAAAGTGGCCGCCGAGGCCAGGCGCTGTCGGTTGGCGGGGATGGAATTTTTTGAGGGCATCCCAGGCAGTGTCGGCGGCGGGCTGCGCATGAACGCAGGGGCGATGGGCAGTGAGTTGTTTGACGTGGTGGAGACGGTTCGGTTCATGGATCCCGCCGGCGAGGTGTTCGAGATGTCGGCGGAATCGATCGAGTCCACGTACCGAAGTTGTCCGCTGTTGAAAAACCAGATCGCACTCGGCGCGGTGCTGAAGGGCGAGCCGGACAGCGGCGAGGCCATCACCGCCCGCATGGCTGAGTACAGTCAAAAACGCTGGGGCAGCCAGCCCAAGGCGCGTAGCGCAGGTTGCATTTTCAAAAACCCGGAAGACATTCCCGCCGGAAAATTGATCGATGAGCTGGGGCTAAAGGGCGCCACCGAGGGTGGCGCGATGGTGTCGCAGGAGCACGGCAACTTCATCGTCAATAACGGCGACGCGACGGCGGGGGATATTCTGCGGTTGATCGATCGCATCCGGGAGAGGGCGCTGGCGGAGCGCGGCATCGAGTTGCAGACCGAGGTGCAAATCATCGGGAGGGCTGACGGACGTGTTTGAGCCACTTGAAATTTGCGTGATGCTTGGCGGGCCATCCGGCGAGCGGGAGGTGTCGCTTCAGTCCGGCGCAGCGGTGGTGGATGCGCTACGGGGCCTCGGCCACCGGGTGAGCGAAATCGACCCCGTGGACAAAGAGTTCCGGCTGCCGCAAAACACCGATATCGTGTTTCTGGCGCTGCACGGGACCTACGGGGAGGACGGAACGGTGCAGGCAAAGCTCGACGCGCTGGGCGTGCCGTACACTGGCTGCGGCGAGGCGGTGAGCCGCTTGGCCTTTGACAAAGTGGCGGCCAAGCAAGCCTGCGCGGGGCGGGGGATTGCCACGGCGAAAGACTGCGTGGTGGATGACCCCGGGGCTGGCCTGCCAGGTGGGCTCGAGCTGCCGCTGGTGCTCAAGCCGGTTTGCCAGGGATCGAGCATTGGCCTCGAGTTTGTCGAGTCGGCTGCCGCTTGGCCAAGCGGCTTGGCCAAGTCGCTCGAGGGCGGAGGCCGGGTGCTGGTCGAGGAGCGGATCGAGGGCAGGGAAGTCACGGTGGGAATTGTCGGTGGCCAACCGCTGCCGGTGATTGAGATCACGCCCAAGCGCGGTGCCTATGATTACGCCAACAAATACACCGCCGGCGCGACCGATTACACCTGCCCGGCTGCGTTTGACACGGAGGCCACGCGCCGCATCCAGTGCGCCGGCGAGCAGGCGTTGTTTGCCGTGGGTGGCGGCAACTGCGCTCGCGTGGATTTTATCGTGAGAGCGGATGGTGATCCGGTGTTCCTCGAGGTCAACACCCTGCCGGGCATGACCGAGACGAGTCTGCTGCCCAAGGCGGCGGCGGCGAGCGGCACCAGTTTCGCCGAACTGTGCCAATGGCTGGTCGATCTGGCTGTGGAACACCCGCCGCTGGCAGCCACCGGATGAAATCGCTGGGAACAAAAAACTAAGCCCAGAGGACGCAGAGGGCTGCAGAGAGAGGGGAAAATTGAGAACAGAAAACTTGAAATTACAAAAAAAAGATGATCTTGGCCAAGCGCGTCCGGATGTCGCGACAGCTACATGGAGTGCGGCTCTCCTTGCCGCTTTGGAAACCGGTTTGTTGCCGGTTAAAATGAGACATGGGTGAACAGGATGGACAGGATTTTTAAAAACTGAAAACTTAAAAACCATTGAGAACGAAACGTCGAAACAGCAAGTCGGGGCAGAAAAAATTGCTCTCGGTCAATGTGCAGTCGCAGCAGGCCAAGCGCGAGCGGTTGCGCTGTCTGCGTCCGTTGGCGGCCCTGGCCCTGGCGATCGTGGCGATCATCACTGTCTGCTGGCAGGGTGGCGCGTTCGCGCTCAACCGGCTCGTGTACGAGAACGAGTCGTTCTCCGTCAAGCAACTGGATTACCGGACCGACGGAATCATCACCGTGAACCAACTCAAGAAATGGGCCGGAGTTCGCTCGGGCGACAACCTACTCAAGCTTGATTTGCTGCGGATCAAGCGCGACATCGAACTGGCACCGCGCGTGAGGGCGGCGTCAGTGGAGCGTTATCTGCCGGACACGCTGCAGGTGCGGGTCGCCGAGCGGGTGCCCATGGCACAAGTCTGGGCTTGGCAACGCGACGGTGCCGGTGAGACCGATTACGACTGCGTGAGGCTGCAACTCGACGAGACCGGCCACGTGATGACGCCCATCGACGGCCACTCCGTGGTGGTACCCGAGGACCAGGCCGAGTGGTCGCTACCGGTCGTTTCAGGGATCGACCTCGGGAAACTCAAGACGCTCGCCCCCGGCCGTCCGGTTGGCCTGCCAAAGCTGCGGGCCGCGCTTGGCTTGATCGGGGAGTTTCGCCGCTCACCACTGGCCGGCACGGTGGACTTGCGGGTGATCGACCTTTCGCAGCCGCGCATCCTGCGGGTGACCACCGGCGATGGGGGGCAGGTCGATCTCTCGACCGAGCGCCTGTCTCGGCAGTTCAACCGCTGGGCCCGTATCCGGTCGCACGGCCAGAAATTTGGCCTCGCTATCGAGACGGTGGACCTTTCGGTGACCAACAACGTGCCGGTTCGCTGGATGCTCTCCCCGTCGATTGCCGAGGACATGAAGCGTGGGCGAAAGGTGGCCCGTAAATAAACAAACCGTGAGCAATTCACAAATCATCGTAGGCCTCGAGATCGGCACCTCCAAGGTGTGTGTTGCCGTGGGGGAAGTGAGCGAAAACCAGGTCGTCAACATCATCGGCCTTGGCCAAGCGAAATCCCGGGGCGTACGCACGGGGGAGATCATCGACGTCGCCCTCGCCGAGGAGGATGTGCGTAACGCCATCGTCGAGGCCGAGCAGGTAGCCGACGTCGAGATTCGATCGGTGTTCCTCGGCGTGACTGGCAGCCACATCCGCGGCTTCAACAACACCGGCGTCCACCCCGTGGTGTCGGCGGATCGCGAGATCAGCACCACCGACATTCAGGATGTCATCAAGAACGCCAAGGCGATCAACCTCCCGACCGACCACTCGGTGGTGCACTCAATCCGGCAGCACTTCCGCGTGGACGGGCAGGATGGCGTGCAGAACCCGGAGGGGATGCTGGGGGCGAAGATCGAGGTGGACGTGCACGTCGTCAGCGGCCGGTACAACCGTTTGCAAAATCCGATTCGCCTCGTTAGCGGACTACACCTGGAGGTGGAAAACATCTCATCCAGCGCCCTGGCCTCCTCCCTCGCCATCCTCAGTATGGAGCAGAAGGAACTGGGCACGCTGGTGATCGACCTCGGCGCAGGCGTCACCGAGTACGCGGTGTACTCCTCCGGCGTCATCAAGCACACCGGCGTGCTGGCGATCGGCGGCGACCACGTCTCCAACGACCTCGCCTACGGGCTGAAAGTGCCGCTGGCTCGCGCCGAGCAACTCAAGATCGACCATGGCTCGGCGGTGATCGATCTCGAGGCCGGTGATCGCGAGATCGACTTGTCCGACGATAGCTTGATCCCAGGCCGGCAGGTCAACCTCGGGCACATGCAGAAGATCATGTCGATGCGCCTGCAGGAGACCTTCGAGTTGATCGCCAGGGACATTGGCCAGGCGGGATTGATCGAGTACCTCCGCGCGGGGGTGGTGATCTGCGGGGGTGGTGCGCGCATCCCGCACATCACCCGACTGGCGCGGGACGTGTTCAATCTGCCGGTCGCCATTGGCCGGGCCAGCAGCGTGAGCGGCATCAAGAACGCGCTGGACGAGCCGGAGTTCGCCACACCGGTCGGGCTAATCAAGTTTGGGGTCTTTCAGTCACTCGCCAACCCGCGCCGTGCCGGATTTGGCCGGGTGATTCGCCGGCAGGTCGCCGCGCTTTTTGGCCGTTGAACCAGCAGTACGAACAATGAAAAACTCCACCGAGCCCACTCCGAAAGCCAACCCGGTCATCCGCCTGCTAGGCTTGGGTGAGGCCGGCGTGAAACTGGTCGAAACCCTCGCCATGATAGGCCCCGGGGGCATCGAGACGTATTCGCTGGACACAGACAACCGCAGTCTCGCCCGCTGTCACCAGTCGCAGACTTTCCTGCTTGGCCAAGCGATCCCGTGCGGCTTGGGAACCGGCGGCGACTCCGCTCTGGCTCGGGCCGCCGTCGAGTCCGACAGCGAGCACTTGGCCGGGATCGTCCGGGGCGCCGACCTGGTCTTTATCGTTGCGGGGATGGGGGGCGGCACCGGCACGGGGGCCGCTTCGTTTTTGGCGAACTTGGCCAAGGAAGCCGGAGCGCTCGTCGTGGGCGTGGCGGCGACACCGTTTGACTGCGAGGGCATCCGGCGCTGCAACGAGGCCACTGGGGGGGTGCGCGACCTTAAACAGGTCGCCGATGCGGTTTTTCATTTTCCAAACCAGGACGTCGTCCTCATGGAGGGCGCGAACGTCAGCCTCCACGAGGCGCTGGAGATCGCCAACCGCCACTTGTGCGAGGCTGTGCTAGGCGTGAGCCGGATGCTGCTCGAGTCGGGCATGTTGAACGTCTCCTTCGGCGACCTCCAGGCAGCGCTACGCGGCCGGCACAGTCTCGCTTCTGTTGTCTATGTCGATGCAAGCGGCGACGACCGGGCTGCCGCCGCCGTGCGAAAGCTGCTGACTCATCCGGCCGCCCGCGGAGGCGAGGCACTACAGGAAGCCAGCACGTTGCTGGTGCACCTGTCGGGGGAGGAGATGACCATGGCGGAGATTGACGCCGTGACCGGCGCAATCGGCAGCCACGCCACCACGACCAACCTCGTCGTCGGTGCCTCCGGGCCGGGCCGCGATGGTGCCGGGCTGCAGTTGACCGTAGTCATCGCGCACGCCGCCAAACTTGGCGAGCTCGGGCAGGAGCAAGTCAAGGCGCATCCCGACCCAACCGGGCAGGCATCCGGCCTCGGGTTTTCCGGTTCCTTCTCCGTGCTGGACACCGGCAGTTATTTTGATTTGGGGAAAGATACCGGCGACACATCTCGCGGTGGTTTTGCTTACACGCCACCGGCTCCGACGGCGGATGCATTGACACCCGAATGCCGTGAAGACCTCATCCGGGTTGCGGCCAAGGAGGAGCCAAACCGAAAAAAACGGCAGAAGATCGTTCAGGAAATGTTGCCGCTCGAGATTGTTTCCAAGGGCCGGTTCGAGAAAAGCGAGCCAACCATCCATCAAGGGGAGGATCTCGATCAACCCACATACATCCGGCGTGGAGCTGTCCTCAACTGACCGCGCATGGCTAAGGGGATAATTGTGAGAAGATACACCCCCCCGGAACGACGCTCAAAATAAACAAAAAAACATCAATTTATTGTGGTGTTTTGGAAGTTCTTTGATAGGTTTCCGCGCCTCGCTTTGCCCGGGGCAGCTGGAACCGGCTGATTTGAGGCAAAAAAGTGAGGCCAAAATCCAGGCTAAAACGTGGCAGTAAAAAGAAAAGTCGTAGCAAAATCAGCGAAAACCGCTAAAAAAGCGGTGAAAAAGCCGGTCGCCAAGAAAGCTCCATCCAAAAAGCCGGTCGCCAAGAAAGCTCCAGCCAAAAAGGCTGTGGCGAAGAAGAAGCCGGTTTCGCGGAATAATCACAAGGTGGGTGCGGCAACCACGGCTGCTATTCTGGGTTTGGCGGCTACGCCAGCCAAGAGAGCGGCCCAAAAAAGGAGGGAGACCAAGCTGGCCGGAGGCGGCAAGTGGGGGAAACAAAAACAGCTTTTGATCGGGCTGCGAGACCGGTTAACCGACCAGCGCAACGGCCTTGCCAAAGAGTCCGCCAAGGAGATGGAAAGCTACGGCGTACACATGGCCGACTCCGGGACTGACAACTTCGACCGGGACTTCAATCTGAGCCTGCTCTCAGCGGATCAGGATGTGATTTACGAGATCGAGGAGGCTCTAAAGCGAATTGAAAAGGGAACCTACGGCACGTGCGAAATCACTGGGAAAGCTATTCCGCAGACGCGCCTGAACGCCATACCGTGGGCGCGATTCCGGGTGGACGCCCAGTCTGAGCTTGAACAGCACGGCATACTGCAAAACCGCTCACTGGGGCAGTTGGGCACCATCACCACGCCGGGTGCCTCAACCAAGGACAGGGCTGAAAAAGAGCTTCCAGAAACCAAGACAAAGAAAGATTAATTTATGGCAAGAGAAACAGTCATTCTCGAATGCACGGAAGCCAAGGGCGAGGGCAAGCCAGTGTCCCGTTACATGGGGCAGCGCAACAAGAAAACCCAGCCCGATCGGCTTGAGATGAAAAAGTACAACCCCAATCTGCGCCGCCACACGGTGCATCGCGAGATCAAATAATATGCCAAGGAAGAAGGACAAAAAAAAGCGGGACTCGAACCAAAAGCGTCCGCCACGCCCGAAACCCATAATCGATTTCACCATCGACCAGCTGAACTATCGCAACACCGAGCTGCTGCAGACGTTTGTGACCGGGCACGGCCGCATCCTGCCGCGCAAGTACACCGGGCTGCCCGCGCATTACCAGCGCCGCATGGCCAACGCCATCAAGCAAGCCCGCACGTTGCTCCTGATGAAGTAATCGACTTTGAAGCCGCCGCGATCGGAAGGAGTGCGGCGGATTTTCGTGCCTGCCAACGGCAAATGGATTGCAATAACCAAAGCACGCTTGGCCAAGCGCTTGGCCGTCACCCGAATTGACTTACGCGCTTCTCATATTTTCTGTTTTTGCCGCGGCACTTACGGTGCTGTGGGTCAAGCCGTCGGATCCCAACAAGCTCAAGCTGTTGATCGCCTTCAGCGGCGCCTACCTGCTCTCGATCACCGCGCTGCACCTGTTGCCGGAAGTGTTCACCGGCGATGACAGAGGGGCGTATTTTGGATCGTTCGTCCTTGTCGGTTTTTTCATACAAGTCATGCTCGAGTACTTCTCGGGCGGCATCGAGCATGGTCACGTGCACACGCACCGCAGCGCCGAGTTGCCGATCGGGTTGATGATTGGCCTGTGCCTTCACGCGTTTCTCGAGGGTATGCCGCTGGGCGGTGGGGATGCCGGCCACAGCCATCACGGCCACGAGCATAGCCACTCTCACGGCCTTGAGCCGTTGCTGCTGGGAATCGTGTTGCACAAGTACCCCGTCGCTATGGTGTTCCTAGCGATGTTGCTGAATAGTGGCTTGGCCAAGCCCAAGGCTTACGGGTTGTTGGCTGTGTTCGCGGCGATGGCACCGCTGGGCACGCTGTTGAGCGGTGTCGATGTGATTGGCAAATACCACCGCGAAAGCCTTGCCATCGTCATCGGCATTTTCCTGCACGTCTCGACGACGATCCTCTTCGAGAGCAGCGAGGGACACCGATTCAACGCCTACAAAATGTTGGCCATCGCTGCCGGCCTTGCCCTGGCGGGCATCGGCATGCTGTTGGTCGCCCACTAACGCACGCTTACGGCTTCGGCTTGCGGGCCGCGCGAGGCCTCGTGGCGCGGAACAATTCCAACTGCCGTTCCCGCAGCATACCGTGCGCCTTCAGCACCCGGATCAGCTGCAGTACATCCGAGCGCTGGTAGTTGCGGTTTTTCTCCACGCCATCGATCAGGGCGGAGAGCACCGTCGGAAACTCAACCACCCCGTCAACGCCCTTGCTACGGAGGTGCTCCACACTTTCTCGGCGCAATTTTTTTGAGGACGGGAGTGACGGTGCCACAAGTATCTTGAGAAAAACAGCCTCGGTGCCGAACACCGCCTCCGCGGCTTTGGCGGCCGCCGGTTGCGCGAACCGAAAAATCTCCGGTGAGTTGGCCATCACCGCTGGGCTGAACGTCTCCGTGTGCCAGCCTTTCACGGCAAAAACCGCACGGCGAATATGCTTCAAGTCACCCGGCCGCAACTCAAACGGAAGGGTGGCTTTCGACTCAGTCGCCGCGGGGTGGGAGGCGAAAAAATCGATATGCGAATCATGCCGCCGCGACGGCGCAACAAACTTACGCCCTTGTTGTACGAGGAAGCCGCTGGCTTCTAGGAACTCACGAACGATCGTTTCACTGATGGCGGACATTATTTTAACGCAGAGTTGATGATTGCTTTCGGGACGTCGATACCAAACTTCACTTGTCCGATTTTTTGAGCGAGCACAAATTTGACCTCGCTGCCGCTGACTTTTTTGTCGAGCTTCATCGCGGCGAACACCTTGGCCAACTGCGGCTTGGACAAACGCACCGAGGTCGGCAGGCCGGCCTGGGCGAATAGCCTTTCGATGCGATCGACTTCCGCCTGGGTAAGCCCCAGTACGTCGCGCGAGATTTTCGCCGCCGCAACTTGGCCGATCGAGATTGCTTCGCCGTGCAGATATTTTCCATAACGCGAGACGGCCTCGAGCGCGTGGCCGATGGTATGACCATAGTTCAGAATAGCGCGCAGCCCGCCCTCGCGCTCGTCCTGCGCGACGACTTTGGCCTTGATTTGGCAACTCTGGGCGACGATGTGCGCCGTGCCCTTGGCGTCGAGCCGCAGCAGCCCCGACAGCGTGCGCTCGAGCCGGCGGAACAGAGCCGCGTCGTCAATGATCCCGTACTTGATCACCTCGGAAAGCCCTGCTCGCAGCTGGCGCTTGGGTAACGTCTTGAGTGTGCCGAGGTCACACAGCACAAGGAGCGGCTGGTAAAACGCTCCGACCAGGTTTTTGCCAGCCTTCAGGTTCACACCGACCTTGCCGCCGACCGAGCTGTCCACTTGGGCCAGCAACGTCGTCGGGACCTGCACGAAGCCGATGCCGCGCAGATAGCTCGCCGCGAGAAAGCCGGCCATGTCGCCCACCACGCCGCCGCCAAGCGCGACGATGAATGAGCTGCGCTCGAGCCGGTGCTTGGCCAGTTGGTCGTAGCAGGCTTGGATTGTTCGCAGGCTCTTGGCTGTCTCGCCGGCGGGCACGCGGAGTTCCACTGGGGCAAACCCGGCCTGTCGCAGCGAAGTCAGTGCCGTCTTGGCGTAGAGCGGTCCCACTGTGCGATCGGTCACCACCGCGCAGCGTTCCCCCAGCTTGAGCCGGCGACACTCGCCACCCAGCCGGGGCAGCAGGCCGTTGCCAATCTTGATGGGGTAACTGCGATTCCCGAGGGGGACTTTGACCGTTCGCATACGCAGGAAGATACGGACGAGAGGCCACGAGCCAAAGCCCAAAACGTTCAGTCGGCGAAAATGAGGCGTCCACGGCCCACCGGCTCGGCGACGCCGTCGAGTCGCAGCGAGAGGTCGGGGAGGATGTCCGTGACCCTGCCGCCGGCGATGAGCTTGGCGTCGTCGCACTCGCCGGCGGTCTCTTCCCAAATCTCCACTTCGCGCCCGATAACGCCGTTGTGTCTTACATAATCGGTGTGCAACGCGCCCGGCCCGTGCTCGAGCAACTGCGCGTGCCGCCTGGCCAGGCTCTCGAGCAGCCCGGCCAGCATCGCTGGGAGGGTGATGAGGATGTCCGGCGCCAACTCGCGCAGGCTGCCGGGCGGCTGGACGAACTTGCCGCTGGGGAACTTCGGCGTGGTGGCGACGTTGACGCCGATGCCCAGCACGGCGTGCTCAATGCACTCGCCCTTGGCCACGGTCGAGGTGATCACGCCGGAAACCTTGCGGCCGCCAAGTAGCACGTCGTTGATCCACTTGATTCGTGGCGCCTGGCCAAGCGCGTCGAATTGGCCAAGCGCATCGACCACCGCCAACGTCGGCAGCATGCTCAGGCCAAGGCCGAGTTCGCGTGCGGAGCGGTTGGGCGAGAACAACACCGTTAGGTGCAGATTGCCCTCGAGGGCGCGCCACGGCCGGCCCCGGTTGCCGTGGAAGTTGTCGCCGGTCACGGCAAGACAGGCAAACGGCGTGGGCGGCACGGCACCGGTTTGGAGCAGTTCGCGTAGGCCATCCACCTGCGAGATGGCCGAGTGGCCAACAGCCATGATTTGCCGCCACGGAGCAGGGGCGGATCGGCGGACAATCTCCGCTTGGCCAAGCCCGCCAACAGCCTGCCAATCGCGCCGGGTGCTGTCGCCGAGTTGTGCGAAAGGGGCGGCTTCCCAGCCCGCTTGGCCACCGGTTTCGGCGAAGCCGCGTAGCGCCTCCGGGCAATCTGTGATGATGAGCGATCCGGACGTATCCATCCGCGCCGAGGGTGGCCTTGGCCAGGCGCGGGCAAAAGGAAAATCAGGCTGGAGCAATCGGGGCGCTTGCCCTACAGTCAGCCCATGCAGCGTTGGACGTGTTCCTTGCTCCTGGCCGCGGTGGTTTTTCTGTCCTGGCCAAACAGCTCACCCGCACCGATCATTTTCCGGCCCGGCGAAGGCTGGTCGTACGAGAGCCTCAGCGGCGGCGGCGGTTGGCGTCGCGCCAATGCCAAGGATCAACTCGCGGTGTCGAGGGATGCCTTCGCAGCGGAGGACTGGAAAATCGCCTTCAAGGCTGCCCGTCGCACGGTGGCCGACTGGCCGTTGTCAGACCACGCGGCGGAGGCCCAATTGCTTTTGGCCCAATCATACGAAAAACGAGGTGACGATAAGAAGGCATTTGCCGAGTACCAAATCCTTCTGCAGCTCTATCCCCAAAATATCGATTTTGAGTATGTTCAGGCGCGGCAGTTTGCGATAGCCACGCGGTATCTGGACGGCCAACGTTTCAAGCTTTGGGGCCGTATTCCGTTTTACAAGTCAATGAAAAAGGCGGCAGCCATGTTCCAAGACATCGTGAGTAGTGGGCCGTTCAGTTCCGTGGCGCCCAAGGCGCAGATGAATATCGGCCAAGCTTGGGTCAACGAGGCAGGCGGCTTTCAATTCTCAGAAAGTGAAAAGCACAAAAACTATCGATTGGCGGTACTTGCTTTCGAGAAGGCAGCCGACCGATACCACGACCGTCCCGACATCGCTGCCAGTGGGTTGTTCGCCGCCGGTTCCGCCTACCAACAACAGTCGCTCGATGCGGAATACGACCAGGGCGTGACCCTCAAGGCCATCGACGCCTTCTCGGATTTCATCGCACTTTACCCCAATGATGAACGGGTGCCTAAGGCCCGCGAAAAAATTAAAACCATGAAGGTCGAGCAGGCTCTCGGCAACATGAAGATTGCCGGCTATTACGAAAAACTGGGGAAGTTAGCTGGCGCAAAAAACTATTACAACGAGGTGAAGGAGCTTGCCCCCGGCACGGAGAATGCCGCTATCGCACTGCAGAAGATCGACGAATTGCAGCGGCAGATCGATGCGGAAAAGGTATCGAGCTCACAACCGTAATGATCAGCCCGCCAGCCAGTCGCGCAGCCTTTTTTTTGGCCGCTGCTGTGATGGCCTCCGGCTGCGCCAGCTACCGGCTTGGTCCGGTGAACCCCGCGATCTCAGCCGGTCAGGCCATCGAGATCGGCCTGTTCCAGAATGCTACGCCGCAGCCCGGCCTCACCGAGTCGGTCAACGCCTCCATCCGCCGCGAGTTGCAGCGCGACGGCACCTTCGAACTGACCACCGGCGGCGATGGCGACGTCCTGCTTACCGGTAACATCACCGCGTACCGCCGGTCTGCCGTGAGCTTTCAGCCGCGCGACATCCTCAGCGTGCGCGACTTTGAGGTGGAACTCGTCACCCGCATCCTTGCTACTGAGAAGGCCACTGGCAAGGTGCTGATCGATCACGAGTTGATAGGCCGCACTACCGTCCGCCTGGGCGGCGACCTTGCGAGTGCCGAGCGACAGGCACTGCCGCTACTCGCCAACGATCTGGCCCAGAAAACCGTTGCACTTCTCGCCGAGGGCGAGTGGTAAACCTCCGTCTGGCAAGCTGGTTCTCCTGTCCTCCCACGAATGTATGAGTTGCTTAAAACCAGCCCGCGCAGCAAGGCGCGTCTTGGCCGGTTGACGACCGCGCGCGGCGTTATCGACACGCCCGTGTTCATGCCGGTCGGAACGCAGGCCAGCGTCAAGGCGCTCGACCTGCGCGAACTGAACGAGATCGGCACGGAGATCCTGCTTGGTAACACGTATCACCTGTTCCTCCGCCCGGGATTGGACATCATCCGCAAGGCTGGCGGACTGCACCGGTTCATGAACTGGGACAAGCCGATCCTCACCGACAGCGGCGGGTTTCAGGTTTACAGTTTGGCCAAGATTCGCAAGGTGCAAGACGACGGCGTTGAGTTTCGCTCGCACCTCAGTGGCGAGATGCTCTTCCTTGGTCCGAGGGAATCGATGGCCATCCAGCGCGAACTTGGCTCCGACATCGCAATGTTGTTCGATGAATGCCCCCCACATGGGGCATCCGACAGTGACTTGCAGGCCGCCGTCAAGCGTACGCTCGACTGGGCCGCCATCTGCGCCGAGCAACCCCGCGCCGAGGGCCAGCTGTACTTCGGCATCGTGCAGGGCGCAAATGCCCCAGAGCTACGCAAGCGTTGTGCGGAGGAACTGGTCGGGATGGACTTCGATGGCTACGCGATCGGTGGTGTCAGCGTCGGCGAACCGGAGCCCGAAATGATGCATGCTGTCGAGCTCACCGAGCCACACCTGCCGGCCGACAAGGCCCGCTACGCGATGGGTTTGGGTACCCCGGCGCAGTTGATCGAGCTTGTTGCACGCGGCGTGGACATGTTCGACTGTGTGCTGCCGACCCGTGTTGCTCGGAACGGTACCGCCTACACTTCGAGCGGCGCGATCAACCTCCGAGCCAGTCACCAAAAGGAGGAATTCAGCCCGATCGAGGAGGGTTGCAAATGTTTCGCCTGCAAGCACCACACACGTGCCTACCTGAGGCATCTGCTCAAGGCCGGTGAAATTCTAGGACTACGAATGCTCAGCGTGCACAACTCGCATTTTTTTATGGAGGTAATGCGCGACATCCGCCGCCACTTGGCCAAGGGCACATTCGATAGTTACCGTGAAGACTTCATCGGAAACTATCAACCCACCTCCAAGGTCCTCGAAGGCCGCGCCAACTCAAGGCTGCCGAAATAAGTTTTTTTTGAGTTTTGTATGATTTGTCCTGCTTCGGGGTGTTCCTCAAGTAATTTGGTCATCGGTCATAGTGGATTAATGGCCCCTCAAAGTACTTTGAGCGGTGACCTAAGTTGTTTGTTCGGCGGCCACATCGCCTGTCTCGTAGGAAAGGAATTCAAAGGTTAAGCACCTTTATATTTAAATATATGTACATTCTTTAAGAATAAGGTTTATTTTTGTTGCATACCAGTACCCATTGAGATTCTGTTTCTGGACTCTTTTTAAAAGTTTTTGAAACAATCAAGTCGTTTTGGTTATTAACTAATAACAGCGTCGTTTAGCGGTTGAGCTGAGATAGTAATGAAAATGAAACAAATTAACTTAAAAACATTAGTGACAGTTTGAATGAAAATACCCTGCAACAATTGCAATCAGCACTTGGAGATACCCGAAGAAATTTCTGGTCAGACCATTGAGTGTCCTGCCTGTAACACCAGTTTGGCTGTGCCCGCTATAATAGCTGCACCAGCCTTGGATAAAGAGGAAGCACCACGAGTAATTTCTAGTAATGAGTACCCGATCGAACTTAACTTCAAAAAAATAGCTCTGGCAAAACAAGCCATGCTGGCGGATTCCAACGGCAACTCAATTGCTTATGCTCGGCAAAAGATCTTAAAACTCAAAGAAGAACTCGAAGTATTTGAGGACAAAACAAAAGCCAAGCGAATCTGTACAATTAAAGCCAACAAGATCATTGATTTTAGCGCGGCATATAAATTTTACACAGAAAGCGAACAATGCTTCGGTTCCGTACAACGCAAAGGTCTTCTCTCACTATGGAAAGCGACTTACCTCATCGATGATGCCAGCGGCAATCAGTATGCAACGATTCGAGAAGAGAATCCTTTTGCAAAATTTTTTGACACTTTGCTCGGTGGCCTCCCTTTGGTTGGCTTTGTTTGCAACTACATTTTAAATTCTTCATACATTGTTACTAGCGAAAGAGGAACTCAGATTTTCAGGCTCACAAAAGTTCCGACCTTTTGGGGGTCACTGTTTAAAATAGACAAACTAGCCGAAGTAACTCCTGATGAAGAATTGTGCTGCATGATGAGTATTTTGATGATGATTTTCCTCGAAAAGTCGAGAGGTTAAGCCACTCCTTCCAGTATGCTATTCAATACGGCAAAAGAATATTTAAAAAAAGAGACTTAAAGAAAAATGAAACACATACTCACAACAATCGCAGTTGTGCTGTTGGTGGGATGCGCCTCGGCTAAAAGGCTCAATTTATCTTCAATTTCCATTGGCATGAACAAACAGAAGGTCATTACTTTGAAAGGAGAACCATTTAGAGTGGCAGCGATAGACGGGATGGAATACTTTATTTACAGAGGCTTTGATAAAGAACTCTTTAAACTTAATGGGTTCATGGTCTATGAAGCTTTTATCCGATTTAAAGATGGGAAGGTAGATGCGTATGGAAGATTAGATGATTTCGATAGTACTAGGCACAAAGTATTGTTGATCAAGAAAGCCGCTGCGAAATGAGTGAGGC
>JASLKI010000101.1 GCA_030747575.1 Verrucomicrobiota bacterium
GACCATGCCGACCAATTTACGGCCTTCCATCTTGGTTTTCTGCCAAGCAACGTGGCCGTCGAGGTAATTCAGGTTTCCACCGGCCGGGTATTTGCCGGAATTATCCAAGTGAGCCGTCTTGTGCAACTTGGCCCATCCACCGCGTACCGTATCAAATCCATTGTTCAGTGATGAGGAACAGGTGGCATCGGCGGTGAGAACCCGGTCGGAAGGCGACGGCTTGACCGTCACACCCCTCACCTTGATCGGCCGGGTTGACATCGTGTAGTTGATGTTGGTCTCAACCACGCGCGCTGCCCACGGTATAGTCAGGGCATAGCCGATGACCCGGAAATGTATCTGTCCAGTAAACTGCCACAATTCTTTGTCGTTCTGTTCGAGGAACGACGGGCAATATAGAATGTTCCGCTGGAAGCCCTGCTTTTCCATGGCGGCGACGACGTTGATTCCGGCGTCCCACGGCCAATTACCAGTTCTTTGGTCAAACTTGTTTCGGTTGTGCGGCAGTTTATTGTTATTTTCATCTGCGTACATTTGCCATGCAAGCGACATTTGCTTGAGGTTGTTGAGACAGCTGGTCCGCTTGGCGGACTCCTTCGCCCGGGCCAGTGCAGGCAATAACAGGGCCGCAAGAATGGCGATAATTGCGATCACTACGAGTAGTTCTATTAAGGTAAACCCACAAAACTGTTTACGTTGATTAACAAAGTTATTTTTCATTTCAACAAAACACATCGGAGCACACCTAGTTTCTATTGCGCCCATGCTCTATTCAACTTTTTATTTCAGGCTCGGATCTGAAAGCAGCCTGCCGTTCGTGGAGATGACGTGGATGCCGTGCGCGTTCGAGCTCGGATGGAACAGCTCCCAGACCACCTCCTTTTTGCGATTCACCTCAAACACCCTCACCTTGCCAGGGTTGCGTTGTGCGTAACTGCTGATCACCGTGTTGCCGTTGGGCAGTCGCTGGCCACCGCATGGGTCTGCAAAACGTCCTGCAACGTGTGAGTTGTCCACGCGCCAGATGACTTTGCCATCACGATTAAACTCCACCGTCTTGTTGCCGTGCGTTAGATTGACAACCGTATTGCCATTGGGCAGACGGATTGCAGTAAATGGCCAATTCTCGGCAGCGCGGCCGCCGAGTTCGGCAAGGTCAGTTTTGATTTCGTTCACCACCGTGCCGTCTGGGCTGTATTCCTTCACCTTGAATGCCAGCAGATGCGGCACGAGGTAATTGCCGTTGGGCAGCTTGCGAGCCATCCTCGTCTGCATGTGGTCGTTGTCCGTCTCTGGCCTGAGCGGCACTTCGACGGCGACTTTACCGCCTTTTGTAATCTCAAGCAGGCGCGGCTTTGGCCCCCGCTCGACGACCAGCGTGTTGCCGTCGGCCAAGCGCCACGCGGTGCCGAGTTCCTTGTTGGGCTTGGCCAGGGCGTATCGCCACACAACCTTCATGTCGCGCGTCATTTCCTTGGCGACATTCCGCGCTGAATAAAGAATGTTGCCACCAGGCAGAACAGAGCCATCGCGCGAATTCTCATTCACCTGCCAGACTACCTCGTTCTTTTCGTTGATGAGTTGGGTGAGCTTGCCGCAGATCAAGATGCTGTGGCGGATGCCTTCGCTGCTCACCTGCTGAATAATCGGCTTGTTCTCTGCTAAGGCAAATGCGCTCATCGCAAACAGCGACACGCCGAGAATGGAATTACGAAGTGATTTCATGCGCGGCGAACCTACCCCGCCACCCCCGCTTGGCCAAGCGGCTAGTTATTCAGTCTGCAAATCGACAAGGTGGATTTCGCCGTCGGTGATCTCGATATTCAGCGGGTGGAGGCTAGCTCCGGTGCACGGCCCCTCGATGCACAGGCCGGTTTTTGGGTGATACATCGCGCCGTGCGTTTGGCAGACGAACAGGTTGCCGTCGCTACTAAAAAACTCGCCGTCGCCGTAGTCTAGAGTCAGCGGCTGGTGGCGGCAGATGTTTTCGTAGGCAACGATTTCGCCCCTGTAATTAGCCACAAAAGCGTCCACCCGGATGCCGTCGCGCTTGAATGAAAACCGCTTGGTCGTCCCCTCGAACAGATCGTCGAGCTTGATGAGTTTTTTGCGCATCAGCCCTTGGCCAAGGCGACGCCCTCGTTGAGGCTACCGCGCCGATAACCCCTTGTGTCGAGCGTGACGTCGGTGAAACCGGCCTTGCGAAATTGAGCAGCAACGTTGGCCATCATTCCCTCTCCAACGAATCGCTCCATCTCCGCTTGGCCAAGCTCAAGCTTGGCCAGCGCGCCACCGGATTGCTCATGATGACGCACGCGTACTTCACTAAAACCGGCGGCGCGCAACACGTCCTCAGCCTGCTCTATCATCGCCAGCTTCCCTGGCGTGACCGCCTGGCCGTACGGGATGCGCGAGCTGAGGCAGGGCATCTGCGGCTTGTCAGCGGTGGGGAGGCCAAGCGCGGCGGAGAGTGCGCGGATTTCCCCCTTAGCCAAGCCAGCCTCCTTCAGCGGGGCACGCACTTCAAAGAGTTTAGCAGCCTCGGCACCGGGCCTGTGATCGCCAATATCGCTGGCATTTTCTCCGTAAGCCAGCACCGCGAAGCCGCCATCGATCGCGATCGGCTCGAGCCGGGTGAATAGTTCATGCTTGCAATAGTAGCACCGATTGACCGGGTTCCCGGTGTAGTCGGCGTTGGCAAATTCCTGCGTGTGGATGATCCGCAGCGGGAAGCCGTGCGCCTCGGCAATCCCTCGCGCCTCCGCCAATTCGCGGCGCGGCAAGCTCGGCGAGTCGGCGATTACCGCGAGCATACGTTCACCAAGCATCTCATGGGCGACGTGAGCCAACAGCACCGAATCCACCCCGCCGGAGTATGCCACCAAACAGGATTCGTACCCGCGCAGGATGTCGCGCAGTCGGTTGAGCTTCTCGTCAGCCACGGCTCAAGGCTGCCCCGGTCGCCCGACGATGTCCAGCGGCCAAGGTGGTAGATTCACAACGACTGGAACTTCCAGCGGTGTCGGTTCAGGCATCATGTTTTATTTCTGCTTGGGCACTTGCTGGGTCGTTTTCAGATAGGCGATGAGGTCGATAACCTCGGAATCCTTCAACGCGGCCAGCAGACCTTCAGGCATCATGGACGTTGGGATAGTTTCGCGCGACTGAATTTCCGACTTGGCCACGGTCACCGGCGGCAAGCCGACAACGCGCAACACCAGTTGCCGGGCGTTCTCGCTGGCCAACGTCCCGGCTAGGGTCTGACCGCCGCGCGTGGTGACGAGCAGCAGTTGGTAGCCCTCTGGAATTTCGCCGCTTGGGTTGAGGATGTTCTCAAGAATGTAGTCGAGATTCGCACGGTTCGAGCCGGTGATGTCTGGGCCAATCTCGCCGCCGTTGCCGTAGAGTTTATGGCAGACGGTGCAGGTGCGCTCGAAAATCGCGCGGCCGTTGTGGGCATTGCCCTTGGCTAAAGCATCGCCGGTGAGCAGTACGCGGTACTTGGCAAACGCAGCCTCCTTGTCGGCAGAGAGCGATTCCACCGCACCCCACACATCGACGAAGCTTGGGCCGACGACGCGGCGCATTTGCCGAACGACGTACGCCGGAACATCACGGCGCGGCACCGCACCCGACTTGATCGCAGCCGTAAGTTTGTTGCCATACGACGGACGCGAGGCGAGCGTCTGGATCACCGCCGTCTTGGCTCCAGCATCGAGCTTGGCGTAGCGCTTGAGCAATGCGGGCGGGTAAGTTTTCCCATCGTAAGCCGCCATGGCGCGGATGGACTCCAGCCGCAGTGAATCATCGTCGAGCAACTCAACTAGCCGGCCTTTCAGAGCGTCATATTCCTGTGCTGCCAAGCCGCGCAATGCGTTGCGACGGGCGGCAACCCCGGCTTTTTTGTTGTCGAGTGTGGCGAGCATGGCGGTTGCCGCGCCGGTGTCGCCGAGGATTTGCGCGATCTGCGTAGCCAATGGTGTGCCGTATAGCTTGGCATAGGTCGCGCCCCAACTCGGCGGCGCCTTCACGTCGCGCAGCCCCCTCAAGCCAGCGCTGAAACCGCGAAGCATATCAGCAACCTTATCTTTGCCCTGGACTTGGCCAAGCGCGGCGGAAACAGCTTCCAACTGGCCGGCGTCTACGGCGCGACGCGCAATGTACTCTGTGACGAGCGGCAGCCGGCTGGCACGCGCCAACTCCATCGCGCGGGCAGGATCCGCCGGCACCATCGGCTCGATGCCGTACCAGATCAGCTTGGGCAAATTGTGGTCGCCGGCATCCTCATCGTGCGCAACCAAGCCAGCAGCGATCGCCCAGCGATCGCCCAGCGACATGCGCTGCAGTGCCGAAGCGAGGTAAAGCCGCACTACCGGCGACGAATCGAGCTTGGCCATGGAAGCGAATTTACGGAGCGCTTCGATGGATGGATTATTGTCCTCACAGAGCAGCTGAATCGACCAAGCGCGAATGTGCGCGTCTTTGTCGTCAAGGTGTTTCAAAAGCTCGGATTTGCTCAAGCCACCCGTGACATGCAACGCCCAAAGAGCGCGCAAACGATGATCGGCGTTATTATTTTTGAGGAACATTTTTTCCAGGGCGCGATGGGTGCCTTTGGCCAATTTGCCTTTGATCGCCCTGCCCTGAAGAACAACGCGAGCGCGGCGGGCGTGCCAGGCGCTAGCGCTGGTTTGGTACTCGACTAGTTTGGTATCATTGAGCTTGGCCACATCGGCGTATCGGCCTGCCCAGTCCTTGGCCAAGCTCTCTTTCGGCGAGAGGCGAAAGATGCGGCCGGTGTCCTTTTGCAACACGGCCTTGCCGCAAATGTCGGCATCGTGCCAGTCGAGCACATACACGTCGCCACCCGGGCCAATCTCCATGCTGAAGCCAATCCACTGCGCATTATTGGCTTTCATGAAATCCTTGTGGTGTTTGCCAACGAAACCGGAGCCGCTTGGCACCAGTTCATCCGTCAACACGGCATGCTCATGGATATTGGCCATGAAGATTTTACCCTGGTACTCGTCGGGAAACGCGTCAGATAAATAAACCCGCGCCCCGCCGTGGGCCGAACGATGGCGGTGGTCGGCGATCGTGCGGATGTCGCTGTAAACATAAGGATTAAAGTGACGACCGCCTTGCCGATGGTAAACGCCGCCAGGAATGACGTGCCACAGATGCGGTATCACGCATGCGCTGATGAAGAACTGTCCCTTCGCGTCGTAGTCGATGCCCCACGGATTGCTGAAGCCGTGCGCGACCACCTCGAAGCGATCCTTCACCGGGTGATAACGCCAAACGCCGCCGTTGATCTGTGTACCTTCACCGTCGAACTCAACCTTTTTGGGGTACGCCTCTCCCGGTCTGTAAATACGGCCCTCTTCTTTTGGCTTGCCGACAACCGATGGAGTGAACAAGCCCTGACAACCGTAGAGCCAGCCGTCCGGTCCCCAGTGCAAACTGTTGACCACCTCATGCCGGTCGCGAATGCCCCAGCCGGTCAGGCGCACCTCGATGTCATCGACGTCCGCCCGGTCGTCGCCGTTACGATCCGGAACGAACAGCAAGTTCGGCGGCGCGCCAAGCCACAGTCCTCCCAATCCAACCGCCACGGCCGACGGGAACGGGATGTCCTCGAGGAAGACCGTACGCTTGTCCGCCACACCGTCGCGATCGGTATCCTCCAAGATCAAAATTCGACTGTCGCCGAAAGCCGAAAAGCCTCGCCCACGGGATTCGTAGTCGCGGTTTTCAGCCACCCACATCCGGCCACGGTCATCCCAGCAAAACGCCATCGGCTGGGTGATCATCGGCTCGTTGGCCCAAGCATTGATCGCAAAGCCCGGCTCGATGGTCGAGTTTTTCACCGCCGCCTCAGGCGTGAGAAACTTGGCCTCGCGCCCCTCACGCTGTGCCAACCCCCAAAGTACGGCCGTGCCGCGCTGTCCGGTGTAACGCATCCAATGTTGCGTGAGATCTTTGTCGTTCAGTTTGCCACCATAAACGTGAATCTGATGGCGAATGATTTCGGTTTTGCCTTTGCCAATTTTCCAGTCGCCAAGGCGGGCGCGAACCGGGCCGACACCGAGTTGGCCGTCAACGCGCCACGGTTGCGGGTAGCCGCCGTTCTTCGGGTGATCAAAAATTGCAACATGCCCCCAGTCATCGCGACCGGCTATCTCCATACCGACGTCGAGCCACATGGCGCGCTGGCCCTCTGCGGCGGCGTTGATATTCCGCGCGGCATTGACGGCCTCACCTTTCGTGCCAGGTTTCCACGGCATACGCAGGAACAGTCCACCGTAATCGTATTTGCCGATAGTGACATCGGTCTGCGCCTGGCCGCTCCATTCGAGGTCGAGGACATGGCGGTCCCCGTCGGAGCGCATGGCCCAACGCTGCGTCTCGGTCAGCACCGCGTTGCCGTCGGCGTCGAGCAGGTCGTACACCGTCTCCCACTTCACCGACTCGCCCTTGGCCTCGAGTACGTTCATGGCTTTGCGCTTCCAGTAATTATCGGAGGGATGATGGAAATAGTCGCGGCCATTCACGCGGGTGAACCCCCAGTACAAGCCGGTTTGGTGCCTGTGATGGCCGGGGCTGTACTCAGTGAGCACGCCGTTGCCATCTGGCCCGACAATCGGGTGCAAGTATGGTCGATGATGAGTGCCGGCGTGCTGCGTGACCAACGGCTTGGTCAAGCCGTCACGGTGGATGGTGATCGTCCCGGTACCCTCGTCGAGCCTGGCCTCAAGCGAGGCAGCGGAGGTCGAGGTAGCCAAGCCAAGCGAGGCCAGCGAGGACAAAAAGAATTTTTCGAAAACAGGTTTCATTGTAAAAACAAGCCAAACGACGACCCGGTTCTGGGCAACTCGCGGGCGGCTCGGGCAACGCTACTAGCAGCCCGAGAAATGGCAATTAAAATTGGCCAAAGTGCGGACGACTGAGACAGCCACCCCAACCAAGGTGGGGCGCGAAAAAGGTAGCCGTGCAGCCGTCCGGCCGTAACACTCCAGCCCGCTACTATGTTGAAAGCTTTTTCCCGAACTTTCGCTGCGCTGGCGCTAGGCTTGTCCGGCGCGACGGCTCTTGGCCAATTCACCGATGCGGTTGTGTCGATCAACGTCAAGCCGGTTGACGGCGATACCACGCGCCAGGCGATCGCGCTCACGATCAGCGACACCGCGGCCGGCTCGTCGCTGGTCATCGAGGGCTCGGCCGACTTGGCCAACTGGGAAACGCTTGGTCAAGCGACCGCCGCCGGGTCGCCAACCCAATGGGAACAACAGCGAGCACTTACCGCCACGCCGTTTTTTTACCGCGTCAAAGTCACTGATGGCAGCGACACTCTGGCCGACGGCATTTACGCGATTATCACGACGAATCTCGGCGTGATGACGGCCCGGCTCGAGTACGAGAAAGTGCCACTCATCGTCGCCAACTTTATCGGCTTGGCCGAGGGCACGAAGTTTTACAGCAAGGATCAGCAGTCGTTCCCGGCCGACCCCGATGGCAAATCGTACTTTGACGGGCTGATTTTTCACCGGGTCATCAAGGACTTCATGATTCAGGGCGGCTGTCCGCTGGGCAACGGCACCGGCAATCCCGCCTACTGGTTGCCCGACCAGTTTCATTCCGACCTCAAGCACGACGGCCCGGGCGTCCTCTCGATGGCCAACTCTGGCGAGCACACGAACGGCAGCCAGTTTTTTATCACACACGCCGCGACGCCGTGGCTTGACTTTACCGACATCCGCGCCGGGAACCACTCCGTCTTCGGCAAAGTGGTGCGCGGGTTGGATATCGTGGACGCCATCGCCGGCGTGGCGGTCAGCGGGACGAACAAACCCAATACCGATGTCGTCATCGAGAGCGTACGCATCTTGCGGGTCGGGGAGAAAGCGGAGGCGTTCGAAGCCACCGAGGCGTCGATCGACCAAATGCTGCAGGACATCGCCGCAAGTCAGATGAAGGAAATTCAGGAGGCGCTGAACATCGAGCCGACCCACTCGGGACTGATTTACGAGGAACTCAAGGCGGGAACCGGCGAGTTTGTGAAAGGCAGCGACACGGTCACATTTCATTTTGTCGCGGAGCTGGTCTCCGAGGCAAACGAGTTTGGCCGGGTGTTTGCCGACTCGGTGAACCCCCGGCCCGCGCCGCTAAAAATCACGGTAAAGGAAATGGCAATAATGCTGCCGGGCGTTGGCGAGGGACTGAAGCTGATGAAAAAAGGCGGCCACGCGATGCTCTACATTCCGCCCGAGTTGGCTTACGGAAAGCTCGGCTTCTTCGCCGTGCGAGTCCCCGCGCACTCGGTGGTGCTGATGGAGGTGCTGCTGAGCGACGTAACGCCGGGCGGGTGATCAGCGCAACTTGGCGCGGTAAAACTCCTGCATCGCGCGAGTGGTGTTCGAGTATTCGAGCACGCCGGAGCCGTCGATCAACTCCAGATTCGGCCCGGGCTCCCATGTCTTCAAGTCCGGACTGCGATCGAGCGAAAACCGTTGGCCGGGAAAGCCGCGAAAGCCGAAGTTGTTCGTGATCCCGCCGTCGGCGGCAACGGCGCGATCCCAGCGGATCAGGATCGGGGTGGTGCGCGGGATGATTTCCTTTCGCAGGATAATTCCCTCGAGTCCCACGGACAGCAATTGGCCGTCGTTGGCCAAGGCGCCGTAGAGCGACAAGCCGGTGATCGTGCCCTTGGCCTGCCACGACTCGAGGTCGGAGCTGGTCAGCACCGTGCCGTTAGCGCCGACGACGTGCCACGCGTCGCCGACTTGGGTAACGTCGTTGAGCCACTGGTCAGTGCCGCTCTCGCGCTTGGCCCATGTCTCGCCGTCTGCGCTTGTGAGGATGGTTCCCGCCTGGCCAACGGCGACGAGTTGGTCGTCAAACGCGCGCACGCGATAAAGCCACTCGGTCGTGCCGGAGGCCTGCACAGTCCAGTCAGCGCCGTTAGTCGAGGTGAGGATGATGCCGTCCTCGCCGGTGGCGACGAAACGTCCCTTGAACGCCTCGACGCTCGTAAGGATGCCGGTGGTCGGAGCCTGGTGCTTGCTCCATTGCTTGCCATCGCTCGTCGTCAACACCGTGCCCTTGCCGCCGGTAACGACACACATCTCCCCAAGCGCAGCCACGCCCTGCAGGTCGTTCTCGGTCGGCTTAGGATCCGCAACCTCCCAGACAACACCGAGTGTGTTGACCTTGTTTGTCACCGCCTGGCCAAGGTCATTTTGAGTGACGACATTGGTCCACGAGTTGTGACTGGTCAGCAGTTGGCCGTGGTTGCCGACAGCAACGAGCAGGTTCGTGGTTCCGCCGACGCCGAGCAGGATCGACTCAGTCGCCGACTCAGGCACGACCTCAAGATTCCACGAGGCACCGTCGTGGCTGGTCAGCACGGTTGCGTGGTCGCCCACGGTGACCATCAGATCGCCGACCCGGTTGATGTCCCAAAGCCAGTTGCGCACCGAGTCGGCGGCGCTGAACCAGTAAAGGTACTTGTCATCCTCCTCATCACGGACACTGTCCACCAGTATGCCCGTGCGGCCGCCGAGCAGATATTTGCCTTCCACCTCGATGGCGCAATAATAGGTCCAGTCAGGCGGCGGTGAGGGGTTGGTCCCCTCGTCATCCTCAAGCAGGTCCACCCAGTACATGAAAAAATCAAGCACACCCTTTCGCACGACGTTCTCACCAGCAACGATGACCTCCGATGCCGTGCCGGTGACGGCGTTCAAGTTTTTGTCGGTGCCGGATTGGGCTGCAAGCCATGACAGGCCATCATTGTAACTGAGCAGCACGACACCATCATTGCCGACCGTCCAGAGACGTTTGTTGACGTAGGCCAGCGCGTTGAGGTCGCGGTTGCTCCGGCTCTGGCGCTTGGTCCACGAACTGCCGTTGGTGCTGGTGGCCACAAGACCGCCCTCACCCACGGCGACGAAAAAGTTTCCCGTCCAAATCAGCGCGTGAATATGGTTGTTGTACCCAAAGGTTCGCTTGCGCCACTTCTGTCCGTCGGTGCTGGTATAGAGCATGCCGTCGTCGCCGCCGGCAACGATCGTTTCGCTCGAGGCCGCCAGGGCGCGAAAGTTCCCGCTCGCAGGCTTGTCCAGCTTGGCCGGTTCAAACTGCTCCTCACTCTCGCTGTAAAGGAGTATGCCGTCGTCGCCGGCCACAATCGCCTGTTCATTAAAGAACACGGTGACACGCAGCGTATGCTCGACACCGCTCTCTCGGGGAAACCATTGTACCATGTTTTGGCTGGTGTGGATCGAGCCGTTGTCGCCGACCTCAATCGAAAAGTCTTCGCCCTTCGCGATGGCGCGAATGGAGTTGCCGTGCGGTCGAGGGTTGGACCAGCGCCATGGCCCCTCCGCCGCCTTGGCCGAGCGCGGCGCGATCGACGCCACCATGCCAAACAACAGCAGCGCCATGGCCCAACGCGAATGGATTATCATAAAATGCACCGGACGATTTCTTTTAAATAACTCACTGGTTATCAAATGCTTCAACTCAATAAAATAACTCACCGTTTTCTATAGCAATAGCGATACCGATCAAAAAAACGATCCAATTGGGTCGTTTTAGTCAACAAATCGATGATCAAATGTGTGATCCTGACGCACTTGGGAGTATTCGCATCCCGACCAAAAAAAGGGAAAAAGACCTCCCAACAAAACAAGGGCAGGCATGCCTTAAACATGCCCACCCTCAAGAAATTCAAAACTTGGTAAGCATCGAACGACACTCAGCCAAGCGGGCCAAAATCTAACGACGTTGACCGCGGTTCTTTAAGCGACCCTTTCCGCCACCACGATTCTTATCACCACCGCGTTTGCCAGCGCTAGCCTTTGGGTTTGAACCAGGCCGGCCTTGGCCGCCACGGCGAACTTTATTTCCACGCGGCTGACCCTTTTGGCCACCGCGAGCATGTTGAGCCTTAGAGGCGCCCGAACCTTGGTGACTGCGTGATGCCATCGGACCGCGAGGACCCCCAAACCCACGACGGGCCTGTGAGCCACGGGAACCCTGATCGCGTCGGGCGTGCGCTCTTTTGTCACAGTCCTTTTTTGCGTGAACTCCGCGGCAAGAGCCACGATCGCGATCCCCCTTAGCCTGAACAGTAGTCGTTCCTCCTGCAACGATCATCAGAGCAGCCGTCATTGCTATTATCCTCTTTAGTTTCATAATGTTATATTTTCTATTCTCCCATCCCAGCCACGTTGCCAGGTGCTTAACTAGTCGTTTGTAGAACGGGGTTGGTTACAACTTTTCCGCAGGCCAGTCTATTGATCCAACTCATCAGCCATGACCATCTCTCGCGTGTAGTAGATAAGCCGGCCGCAGTTTGTGCAGGTGGCCATCTCGCGCCCACTCTTGGCATTGACGATTTCCTGCGTCTGCAACTTCATGTGGCAGCCACCGCAACTGCCGTGATCCACGCCCACGATCGCCTTGCCCTCCTTGGTGTCCAGCAATCGTTCGTAGTGCACGACCATTTTTTTGTTAATTTTTGAAACGATCTCATCGCGTTCCTCATCCAGCGCGTCCAGTTCGCTCTCAATATTTTTTTCGCGCTCGTCGAGGTCGGATATTTTTTTTGCCTCACCCGACTTGGCCTCCTCGGCCACCTGATTGGCCTCCGCAAGCGTTGACTTGAAGGCGTCCTGCTGCTCCATCAGCTCCATCTCCTTCTCCTCGATTTCCGAGATAGCCTCCCGGACATGGTCGATCTCCCGGCCAAGAGTCTGGTATTCCACGTTCTTTTTGGTCTCGAGCTGTTGCTGGGAGAACTTGAGAATCTGCTCCTTCTTGGCCTCCACCTCGTTCTCCAAATCCTTCCGGCGAACCTCC
>JASLKI010000102.1 GCA_030747575.1 Verrucomicrobiota bacterium
ACCCGCCGCCGATTCGTCCAGCAAGGTGTGTTCACCATACTCGCCGCCGGGAGTGCCCGCACGTATGCCGCCAACGAGCGGCTCGACATCGGCATCGTCGGCGTGGCCAACCGGGCCAAGGCCAACCTCAACGGCGTCGCCGGCGAGAATATCGTCGGCCTGTGCGACGTGGACAGCAACTTCCTCGCCCACGAGGCCGAGCGTTTCCCGAGGGCCAAGCGCTACGCCGATTTTCGCCAGATGATCGGGCTCGAAAAGCTCGACGCGCTCGTCGTCAGCACGCCGGACCACACCCACGCCGTCGCAACCGCCGCCGGGCTGCACAACGGCCTGCATGTTTACTGCGAAAAACCGCTGACGCGCACGGTGTCCGAGTGCCGCGCCGTCACCGAGTTGGCTCGGCGCAAAAAGCTCGTCACGCAAATGGGCACGCAGATTCACGCCGGCGACAACTACAGGCGCGTCGTCGAGTTGCTACGCGCGGGCGCCATCGGCTCGGTAAAGGAGGTTCACGTCTGGGTCGGCTCAAACATGGGCGGCGGCTCTCGCGGGAATGCGAAGCACAAAGTTCCCGCCAGCCTTGATTACGATCTCTGGCTTGGGCCGACCCGTTATCACGTTCCGTATCACCCGACTCACCATCCGTTCAGTTGGCGGCAGTGGTGGGACTTCGCCGGAGGCTCGCTTGCCGACTTGGGCTGCCACCACATCGACCTGAGCCACTGGGCGCTTGGGCTGCAGCACCCCAGTCGAATCGAGGTCGTCAAGGGCCCTAAGCCGGACGCCGAGGCCACACCGTACTCGTTGGTGGTTAATTTCCATTACAAAGCCCACGGCAAACAACCCGCCACCAAGCTGTGCTGGTATCACGGCGAACACCGTCCGCCTCACTTCGCCGAGGGACTCCTGCCCAAGTGGGGCAACGGCAGCCTGTTCGTCGGCAGCAACGGCATGTTGCTCGCCGGCTACGACAACCACGTGCTGCTGCCGGAAAAGGATTTCAGGGATTACGAGCGGCCCGAGCCGAGCATCCCCCGTTCGCTTGGCCATCACCGGGAATGGATTCACGCCATCAAGACCGGCGGTGCCACGACCTGCAACTTCGACTATGCCGGGCCGCTGGCCGAAGTGGTGCTGCTTGGCAACATCGCCCACCGCACCGGCGCTGCACTAGAGTGGAATCACGGGAAAATGAAACTCACCGGCCACCCGGAAGCCGCCGAACTCATGCAGCACATTTACCGCGCCGGCTGGCAGCTTTGACCGGCGCTTGGACAAGCGCATGAAAAACTGGCCAAGCCAGCGAGCTGCATGTTAGATTTCTGCCATGCCAATCGATCAAGTACTCAAGGAAACAGAAGAGAAGATGGCCAAGTCCGAAGCGGCCATGATGCACGAGTTCGAGGGGATCCGCACCGGCAAAGCCAACCCCGCGCTGGTGGAAAGCCTCATGGTGGACGCCTACGGCTCAAGCATGCGCATGCGCGACATGGCTGGCATCACTGCCCCCGAGACGCGAATGATCCTAATTCAACCGTGGGACGCCAGCACGGTCGAAGCCATCGCCAAAGCCATTCAGAGTGCCAACCTTGGCCTCAACCCGGCGATTGACGGCAAAGTCATCCGCATCGCCCTGCCGGAACTCAGCCAGGAACGGCGCGAGGAACTCGTTAAGGTCGCCAGGAAAGTCACCGAGGACGGCCGGGTCGCCGTGCGTCACGTCCGCCGCGATGCCAAGGAAGGCCTGAAGAAATCAGCCAAGGAAGCCGGCGTCTCTGAGGACGAAATCAAGGGTGCGGAAAAACAGGTGCAAAAACTCACCGACGACTGCGTCAAGACACTCGAATCCCACCTTGCCAACAAGGAAAAGGAAATCCTGACGGTGTAATGCATCATCAGTTTTCGTAATGGTAGCGAAGCTGTGCCACCATCAGTAGGTCACCCTTCACGCGGTAGACCATGCGATGCTCCTCGTTGATGCGGCGCGACCAGTACCGCTTCAGCAAATGGCGAAACGGATCCGGTTTTCCGATCCTCACAAACTTCATTGATCATCGCCGCTAAATTTTCTCGAGCTGCCGTGTAGCTAATCGCTTTCATATGGACGGAATTATGTCCATGTACAGCATCCTATCTAATTTTGATTTTTGGAGATGGATTCAATGAGTTCTGCCTGAGTTAATTAAGGAAATTCTAAATTCTAAAGTCGAAATCCTAATCAAATTCTAATCTAGAAAACAACAATCCGTGTAAATCAGTGAAATCCGTGTCCCATTTTCCTTCGCTCCTTACTTTCTCGCAGCTACTTTGGTTGATTCCGGCGGCGAGTTGAATTTTTGTATGAGTTTTCCGGTGTTGACTTCCCATACACGGAGGATGCCGTCGAAGCCGCCGCCGACTGCCAGCTTGCCGTCCGGTGTCACGTCGCTGGTGTGCATGAAGCTGCCGGTGTCAGGCAGGCGTCGTACTTCTACGCCGTCTTCCTTGAGGACCTTGACGACATTGTCGCCAGCTGAAACGAGCGCCTGTGTGCCGATGCCGAGAAAGTGCACGGATGTGACTTCCTTTTTGAAGCCACCGAACGATTTCTTTTGTTCGCCGTTGAGGAGGTTCCAGATTTTCACCGCCTTGTCCGCGCCAACGCTGGCCAGCACCCGGCCGTTTCGCTGCCAACTCACGCCGAGCACATGGCCGGTGTGCCCTTCCAGCGCGCGGAGTTCCCTGCCCCGGTTGGTCTCGAAAATACGAGCGAAGCGGTCGGTGCCACCGGAGGCCAACCGGCTGCCGTCCGGCGAAAAGACTAACGAACAGACCGTGTCGCTGTGCGCCTCCGGGATTCGCAACACTTCTGAGCCATCCTCGACGTTCCAAATGTAAATCTCACCGCCGCGCGAAGGGAAGCCGCCGCCGGTGGCCAGCCTTTGGCCATCGGGGCTGAAGTCGAGCGCAATCACCCGATCTTCAATCGGCGAGTCGTCACCGTCGCCGCCGACCGACTGCGCCAATGACCACTCCGGCTCCGTGGCCAACACGGCCATCTCCGGCGAGCCTCCTGCCAGGGCCAATCGCCCATCGCTTAACAGCCGAATGAACTGCGCCGGCCGCCCGGCCGGCGCAACGGGATGCGAACGAGGGCCGTTGGTAGTCGCCCAAGCCTGAACCCGGCCGTCGATCGACAGCGTGTAAATCAGCGATCCGTCGGCAGAGTACGTGGCGTCGAGGCATTCCTGCATACCCGCAGCTGCAATCGACTTGGCCTCGGCGAGTGCAGCTTCACGCTCGGCGGGCAGTTTGCCGGCCTCGGCCTGCTCGACCCTGGCTTTTTCCAGGTTCGCCTCGGCTGTTTTTACGTTCTTTCCGGTGAAGCCGACTTCCGACTTGGCCAAGTCGATCTCGCGCGTGGCTTTGTCGATTGCGCCTCCGGCGTCTACGATTTTTTTATCGAGATTCTTCTTCTCCTCCGGCGTTTTCTTTTTGCGTTCCTCGAGTGCGGCCAATGCTTTGGTTTTGCCGTCGTGCTCGGCCTCTGCCGGTTTCACTTTTGCCTCGGCGGCGGCGAGCGACTGGGTCGCGGTTTGCAGTTCAGTTGCCGCCTTGGCCAGTTGCTGCTTGGTCGGCGCGTGCCGATCAAGCACGGCCTCGAACTCGGCGGCCTTGCGCTTGGCCAAGGCGGCAACGGCCTCAGCCTGCGTCGCCATGGTTTTATCGTCCTTGGCTTTCCCTGAGACAGCGCGCGCTTCTGCCGCGAGTTGCGCGGCGTTTTGCGCGGCTGAGCCAAGCTCCATCAACTCGGAGGACAGCTTGACCTTGGCGGCAGCGGCTTGAGTCTTGGCCTCGCTGGCCTTGGCCAATGAGTCCTTTGCTTTTGCGGCAAGCGCCTTCGCCGCCTTCAAGGTAGCGTCGGCCTCGGCCTTGGCTTTTGTTGCCATCTCGATTTTTTTTGGCAGCGCGGCGGTTTCTTCGGCCAGTTTTTTTAGGTCGGCCTCGGCGTTGGTCTTTTCCTTTGTTTTGTCGGCCAAGGTTTTTTCGTGCTTGGCAAGGGCGTCCGTTGCCTTCTTCGCAGCGTCGTTGTCCTTTTTGAGATCCTTTTCTTTGCTCCCGACGCTGGCCTTGTGGTAGCCGACTTCGGCCTTCACGAATGCCAACGTCTGCTCAGCCCTTGCCACCGTCTCGGTGGCGAGCGGATTGCCGTGTAACTGCGCCGTCGATGCCCACTTGTCCGTATCCCAAAGTCTCGCCGTCGGGCCGCCGAGTGTCGCGACCTGTTTGCCATCGACCCGAACCCGCAAACCGGTGATCGGCGCGCCGTGGTCAATTTCCTTTTCCACTTTGCCGTCCCCGACGTTGAGGACGACCAATTTGTTGTCGGTACGGCCGAGCAACACTTTTGCGCCGCCCGGCAACGCCGCCAGCGCAGTGATGTCGCCACCCGGTTTCCATTCGTTCACGACTTTGCCGGGGTTGATCGCGGCCCAAATCTTAAGCGCGCCCCCGGGATGCACCGTGGCGAGTTGCCCGTCGCTCAGCCAGGCGATGGCTTGCGCAGCCATCGGCGACGACTCACGGGTGATGCGCTCGCCGGTCGCCGTTTCCCAGGTGCGCACCCGGCCGTCGGCGAAGAGCACGGCGACGCGGTTGCCGCTGGGCGACATCGCCAGTTGCCTGGCGGCTTGGCCTGGGACGTGGTCGCGCCAAAGCGGCATCCTGCTTGAGAGATTGATCGCCTGAACGCCGCCGGCCGAGCCGGCGGCGACCGCACGCGCTTGGCCAGGCGCGACGCCGATCGCCGTGACCGTCTCGCCGCCGGGCAGCAGATTGAGCAGTCCGTTCACCGATGGCGGTTGTCGCCTCCAAAGCTTAGCCACACGATACCCGCCGGAGGCCAGGGTTTGGCCATCGGGGCTGAACGCCAGCGACTGCACCACGTCGCGATGCGCCAAGGTGGTGGTGGCATTGCCCTTGGCCAAGCCGGGGTCAGCAAGGCGTGCGGCCAGTCGGCGGGTCGGCAGGTGATACACGAAAATCTGGTTGCCGCGTCCGGCGGCGGCGTATTGACCATCGGGCGAAATCGCCGTGGCGTAAATCGGGGCAAGAGCAAAGGGAATAGGCCGCCATTTCAGTTCCCGCACCACCTGCGCCACCTCGCCCTTGGCGCCCTCGTCGATCCATGACTCGACGAGGCCAAGCTGGCGGGGCGAGAGTTTTTTGGCGCTAACTTTGTTTCGACGGGGCGGCATGAACGGTTTCTCGATCTGCCGGACGTGACGCATCAACAGGCTTTCGCCGGCTTTGCCAGGAACGACCACCGCGCCGCTCTCGCCGCCCTTGGCGATGGTGGCGGGAGTCTCGAGATTGAGATCGCCCTCGGTGTCCCTGGCATTGTGGCAGGCGAGGCAGTTTTTCCGGAAGATCGGCAGAATCTCGAGCGCAAAATCGACCGGCTTGTCGCGGCTCAAGACGACGACCTCAAGTCCCGCCGGTTGCCCCGAGGCACTAAGCGGCAGTCCGGCCGGGATCAAACTCCAAGCCAACATCGTGGTCAGTATCCGATATTTCATTTCAGGTTACGGGAATGTCTCTTTTTTTGGGCGTGATTGAAAGCTGTTTTTGGGCGGGGCCGGTGGATGGCCATCGGGTTCGTTCGTCGGTCAGGACGAAAAAAGCAGCCCCGGAATTCATCTCGGGCTTTGACTTGCAAACAAAAGTGTCTAGAGTGGCGAAAGACAATAGGACGAATATCATGAGCCAACTTAAAGACCAATCCGCAGCGCCCAGCTCCCGGCGCACGTTCATCAAGCAGGCTGCGGCTGTCACAGCCGTGACGGGGACGGGCAGGATCATCAAAACGCCTGTTTACGGCCAAAACCAGGCGCCCTCAACCGGCCGGGTGATCGGGGCCAACGACCGCATCAACGTCGGCTTCGTCGGCGTGGGTAATCAGGGTTTCAACACGCACGTTCGCCAAATCAAGAACAACGACACCAAGCACAACGTGCAGGCGACTGCGGCGTGCGACGTGTTCTCCGAGTACCGTGACCGCGCACAGGAGTTCATGGGCATCAAGTCGGGCAATGTCTACAACGACCACCGAAAACTGCTCGAGCGCAGGGATATCGACGCAGTCGTGATCGCCACGGTGGACCACTGGCACGCGCCGGTGGCGATTGAGTCGATGGAGGCCGGCAAGCACGTGCTGATCGAAAAGCCGATGACCCGCTACCTCAGCGAGGGGTTCGACGTGTACGACACCTGCAAGCGCACCAAGCGCGTGATGCAGATCGGCGCGGTATTTTGCCTTGAAAAAAAATGGCACAAGGCGGCGCAGTTGGTTCGCGACGGCATGATCGGGCCGCTCGTGCTAGGCCAGTCCTCCTACTGCCGCAACAGCCCCAAGGGCGAGTGGAACTACACCATCAATCCGAAACTCACCGACGCTAGTGTCGACTGGAAACGCTGGCTCGGCAGCACCGGCACGCGCCCGTTCAACGCCGACCACTTTTTCCGGTGGCGCAAATACAATCAATACTGCTGCGGCATCCTTGGTGATTTGCTCGCGCACAAGATTCATCCGTTGATGATCGCTAGCGGCAACCCGGAATTCCCAAACCGCGTTGCCTGCCTTGGCACGAAAGAGATCACCACTGACCGCGACGTGCCGGACAACACGCAGGTGCTCGCCAACTTCCCGAGCGGCTACACGCTGATGGTCGTCGGCAGCACGGTGAACGAGCAGGGCCTGCCGGAGATGCTGCGCGGCCACCACGGCACACTCTACTTTGGGGGCGACAAGGTCGACCTGAAGCCCGAGACACCGTTCGGCGACGAGATCGACCCGGAGAGCTTCAGCGGCCTCAAGCCGAGCGGGGCGGACTTCTTCGCCGAGCACGCTGACTGGTTCGACGTCATCCGCAACGGCGGCGAAACCAAGGGCAACATCGACCTCTCGATGCGCGCCCAGGTGGTCATCTCGCTGGCTGAGATGTCCGAGCGGATGAGCCTCACGCTGTTGTTTGACGAGAAGAGCCGGAAGATCACCACCGGCACCGGGCAGGAGGTTCAGCCTCTGAACTACCCGGCTTAAGCCACTGGCTGCATGCAGATTACGAAAGTCCCCTCACTTGACGGGGCTTTTTTTCCGCCTTGCCCAAGCGCTTGTCCAAACGTTCGATCCGGGCACCACACGGAACTCCGCCCTTGGGCAATTTTTTTCTGTTTTTTTCCGCGACGAATCAATAGGTTTCCGTTTCCGGCAATATCATGGTGATGTTTTCCGGTGTTTCCATTTATCCAAAAATACACTTAAAATGACAAAGACTCCATCGAACGAGCTATCACGCCGCAAGTTCATCTCACACTCCTCGGCAGCATTGGGCGCCACAGCGTTTGGCCCCTTTATCCTCAGAGGCCAGAACCTAAACAGCAAAGTCAATGTCGCTGCCATCGGCGCAGGCGGCAAGGGCAGCAGTGACACGGACAACAACGCGCGTTGCGGTGGCAACATTGTTGCACTGTGCGACGTGGATCTGAACACACTTCGGGCTCGTGGCGAAAAATATCCCGGAGCTGCCACTTTCCAAGACTACCGAAAGATGTTGGACAAGATGGGCAAGTCCATTGACGCCGTCTCGGTGTCTACCCCGGACCATATGCACGCCGTCGCCGGCATCACTGCCATGAAGATGGGTAAGCATGTGTACGTCCAAAAACCGCTCACCCAATCCGTCTACGAGGCGCGACTCATGCGCAAGGTGGCCAAGGAACAAAAAGTAGCCACGCAGATGGGGAACCAGGGCAGTGCTGGAAGTGGATTGCGACGTGCAGTGCAGGTAATTCAATCCGGGATTATCGGTGATGTCACCGAATTACATGTTTGGTCAAACCGCCCCGTCTGGCCACAAGGCATTGATCGGCCAAAGGGCGCGGACCCAATCCCAGAACACCTTGACTGGAACATTTGGCAGGGTCCGGCAGAACATCGTCCGTACAAGAAAGGTGTTTATCATACGTTCAAATGGCGCGGCTGGCAGGCCTACGGCACCGGCGCGCTGGGCGACATGGCCTGCCACACCGTCAACATGCCTTTCCGGGCGCTCAAGATGGGCTACCCCACCGTCATTGAGGCGGAGGACTACTCCCCGATGAACAACGAGACCTACCCGCTGAACTCACGACTGCGTTTCGAGTTCCCCGCCCGCGACGGAATGGTTCCGATGAAATTCTGGTGGTACGATGGCAAAAAGGACGGCAATCAAAACCAGCCAAACAAGGACGTCGCCTCAAAAATTAGAAATACCTTCGGCAACATCCGGGGCAGCGGTTGCTTACTCGTTGGTAGCAAGGGCCAAATCTACACACCGGACGACTACGGTTCGCGTTACTACGTCGCACTGAATGACGAGAAAAAATTCAAGGACAGCAAAAAGCACGGAGCCGACCAGGCCATAGCGGACGACTACTGGAAATCGCCCGGCCACAATCAGGAATGGTTCGACATGATGAACGGCGGACGCGCTGCGTACTCGAATTTCGACAACGCCGCCTACCTGACCGAGATCATCCTGCTCGGCTGCATCGCCCTGCGCGTCGGCAAGAAGAGGATGGAGTGGGACGGCCCGAACATGAAGTCACCTAACACCCCGGAGGCCGCACAGTACGTCAAGCGCGACTACTTGAACGGCTACAGCATCTAGGCAACAACCCAATCACCCCGGAACTCCTGGGAACCACCCGGCCAGCCAAGCGCTGCGCCGGGTTTTTTGTGGGAACCGCAGAGGAATCGAGAACCCTTAAATCTTCCAGCCGGAACGGTACGGCGGGTTGACGAGTTTATTTGCCGCGTCGTCGTTGGTGAAACGCATCGCCTTGTCATCCCACTTCAGCCGCACGCCGCTGCGCTGGATGGCGATCATCCCCAACAAGCCGATCTCGGACAACGCCCCCCCATACTCGAACGGTGAGCCGGCGGGTTTGTTATTCCGAACAGCCTCGAGCCAGTTGTTCTGATGTGAACCCCGGACTCGCGGTATTTTTTTATCCGGCCTGCCGAATGCCTTCATCTTCGCCTCTGGGATAATCCGGCAGCCCCCCGCCCCGTGCGAGCCATGCATGATCTTGCCCTTGTCACCCACCACGACCGCTCCGGTGCCGACCACTTTGCGGTTTTCATGCTTGAGTTCGTCCGGCTTCGGGATGGAATAGTCGCCGTCATACCAGACCACCTTCACCGGGCCGCGATCCCCCTTGGCCGGACATTCATAAGTGATCTTTGCGCCCTTGGGATAAAACTCTTTGTGCTTCACCGGGTCATAACCTTTCGTGTCCGCCTTGATCGCGGTGGGCATCCCAAGGTCAAGCGCCCAGTAGGACGGGTCAAGCACATGACAAATCCAGTCGCCAATGCAGCCGCTGCCAAACGCGGAATAACCGCGCCAGTTGAACGGCAAATAAGCCGGGTGATAGGCGCGCTCGGCGGCGGGGCCAAGCCACTGATTCCAGTCCAGCCCCTCAGGCACCTCGTGTTGCTCGGTTCGCAGGGCACTCTGTTTGCCAATCTGGCAGTAGACATTCTTGAAGGCATCGCACCCCGCATGCACCTCGGAGACCTGCCCGATCGCGCCCGCCCAGATGAGTTCACAAAAAAAGCGGATGTGATCCGAGGAATGCCCCTGGTTGCCGACCTGCGTGATTACCTTTTTCTGCAGGGCAGCCGCGCGCAACGTCCGCACCTCGGCGACCGAGTGTGCCAGCGGCTTCTCCGAGTAAACATGCTTGCCGCGCCCGATCGCCCCCATGATGGCAACCGCATGCGTGTGATCCGGCGTCGCCACCAACACAGCGTCGATCTGGTCGCCGACGGCATCGTACATCTTCCGAAAATCCTTGAAGCGCTTGGCTTTCGGGAATTT
>JASLKI010000103.1 GCA_030747575.1 Verrucomicrobiota bacterium
CAAAGCCTTCGTCGATACTGTGCAAGATTTGTGCAATTCCCTCAAAGTACAGGAAGTTTCCTGGATGCGAAACTGCGTTAAGCCCTGCGAATCAGAAAGATGAAGGGAGAAGGGAAAGTGGCGACCCCTACGGGACTCGAACCCGTGTCGCCGGCGTGAAAGGCCAGTGTCCTAACCACTAGACGAAGGGGTCGCTCCGTCAGGAGGCGGGGCACTCTATCGGCTTTCTGCCGTTTGTCACGAAAAACCTGCCGAAATGATAGACGGCCGTTTTTCACGTGAAGGGCTTGTCTTGCCAACGGCCTAGTGCTGAGCCAAATAATGGGGAGCGAGACTATGCTGTCCCCTGCCATCAACAATGCCAGAATCCTCTTCGTCGCCCTGCTGACACTTGCCCTGGATCAGCTGACCAAGTGGGTCGTGATTCAAAAACTTCCCTTTAATGGGGAACCAGTGGTGGTGGTGAACGGCTTTTTTGAACTCGTCCACTTCGGCAACACGGGCGCAGCGTGGAGCCTGTTCAGCGGGCAGAATTTCTGGCTGGCGATCTTCTCGCTGGCAGCGCTGATTTTCCTGTGGGTGTCACGGCGTCATTTCGGGGCGGAGACGGCGCTTGGCCAACTCGCGCTTGGCCTGATCCTCGGCGGGGTGGTCGGCAATCTTGTGGATCGCGTGGTGCATCATCACGTGGTGGATTTTCTCCAGTTTTACATCCCGTTCCGGTTCCCCGCGTTTAACGTGGCCGACAGCGGCATTTGCACCGGTGTGGGGTTGATGTTCGTGCAGTCGTTCCAAAAACCGAAGCCTGGTGAGACTTGGGCCAAAAAGGGGAAGGTGCCACCGGAGTCGCCCGGGCTAATTGAGCCGGATGAGGAATCGGAGGCGTGAGCGCGACGGCGATTTATCTCACCGGCGCGACGGCCAGCGGCAAATCGGCGCTGGCTCTGCGTCTGGCCAAGCGCTTGGGCGGCGAGATCATCTCGGTGGACTCGATGCAGGTTTATCGCGGGCTCGACATCGGCACGGCCAAGCCAAGCGCGGCGGAGCAGGCCGGGGTGCCGCATCACTTGATCGACGTGGCCGGGCTCGACGAGCCGTTCGACGCCGCGCAGTTCGTCCGCTTGGCCAAGCAGGCCGAAGCCGCGATACGCTCCCGCGACGCGAGGCCGATTTTCTGCGGCGGCACCGGCCTGTACTTTCGTGCCCTGTTCGATGGCTTGGGCGAAAGCCCGCCCGGCGACGAGCCGCTCCGCGACGAGCTGGAGGCCGCGCCGCTCGACGGGTTGCTCGCGGAGTTGGCGACGAAAGACCCGGCAGCGTTCGAGTCGATTGACCGCCAAAACCGGCGACGGGTCGTCCGCGCTGTGGAGGTGATCCGGCTCACCGGCCAATCGTACTCGAGCCAGCGCTCCGGCTGGGATGCGCTCGGCCAAGCGCCGGGCAACTTGTTCTGCATCACGCGCGAGGGGGACGACTTGACCGCGCGGATTCACGAGAGGGTTGACACAATGTTCGCGCTGGGCCTGGTCGCCGAGACGCAGGGCCTGGCCAGTTCCGGCCTGCGCGAAAATCGCACCGCCAGGCAAGCGATCGGTTACCGGCAGGTGCTGGAGCATCTCGACGGCGGGCCGGGGCGGGCCGAGACGGTGGAGTTGGTGAAGGCGCGGACGCGCCAGTTTGCCAAGCGGCAGCGAACGTGGTTCCGCAACCAATTGATCTGCCAACCGGTCGAGTGGGCGGCGGGGAAGTCAGTGGAAGGTTGCTGCGAGCGCCTGCTTGGGATGCTCTGCTGAGGCCGGTTTATGGCGAGGGCGTGCCAGGCGAGTGCTCGCTGCGGGTGCCGGGTAGACGTGGTCGATTGTCACCGTTTTTTCCTTTGCGAAAGCCGGAACCGGGGCGACCACCTGGGCCCCGGTGGTCGCGAGAAGCTGGTGGTCGTAAATATTTCTCGAACTTCGCAAGTTGTTCTTCTGTCAGGTCGCCGCGGAGCTTCTCCTTGAGCTTTTCGGTGGAGGCATGCATGCGCGGGCGTAGTTCCTCAAACGTCAACTTCATTTCCTCACGGCTTGCCTTGAATGCCGACTCGACTGTAGCAGCCTGTTTGTCGGTGAGTTTGAGGTCGCGTTGGATGCGCTTCATCAGCCAGTTCAACTGGCCCTCCGTTCGCGATCCAGGGCCGCGCTCGGCATTTCGCGGGCCACGCTCACGAGGGAACGTACGCGGCGGCTTGGACGCACCGAAATCAACCACGAAGCCTCCGGTCACGACACCGGCGGCAAAGATGACCACGGCAGCAAGTATGGGTTTCCAAGCGTTCACCACGTGTACTCCAAGTCATCGAACGAAGCCAGCATCACCGTCTCAAAGTCGGTCGACTCGGGGTCGACTGTTTCTATAGTTGTCTCAGCGGGGTCGAACGCTGCCTGGTCAATGAATGCTGCCGTTGGTTCTTTGGCCGAGAACAGCGCGGCGAGGATCATCACGCCAAAGCAGGGCGCAACAGCGCGCCATAGCATGCGCGACCAAAAAGCCAGCGGGTCGGGAGTCAGTAACTCTCGGATGCGTGCCATGATGCGCTTCTCGAACGCGTACGGGACGTGTTCGTTCCCGGACAGGTTTCGGGCGAATTTCAGGAACCGCTCGTCGGCCGAGCTGGTCTCGAGCGCGTGCTGTTCCCTCACCCGGGTCATCACCTGTGCCGAGAAATTGACAGGCGCTCGGTTGTCGTTTTGAACGGCTTTTGCGAGCTTCAAGAGCTTTTTCTCTATCTCATTGGCAGTCATGGCCTTGTAAGTTGACGATTGTTGCTTCCTTTAAGTTACAATCCTTTTCTCACGGCTGAGAAACCGTTCCACGGCGGCACGCATTTCCTTGCGGGCGCGAAACGCCTGCACTTTTACCAGCGACTCGGACCAGCCAGTGATTTCGGTGATTTCCTTGATCGTACGCCCCTCGAGCTCCTGCAGCGTGAGGACGATCCGAGCCCGGTCGGAAATCTGACCGAGCACCGTGTACACCAACTCGCGTGCCTCTTCCAGCCCTTCCCGGTCGCTGGCATCGGGGATGTTGCCGAGGCGATCCTGCCAACTCTCGTCGTCGAAGAGTGTGTCGCTGATCGTGTGCTCGGGCCGATTGCGCTTGCGGCGTAGGGCGTCATAGCAGGCGTTGACCGAGAGCCGCATGAACCAGTGCTCGAACGGCGCCGTGCCCTTGTAGCTGCTGAGTTTTTGGAAGGTCTTGGTGAAAATCGTCTGCACAACATCCTCGGCGTCCGACTCGTTGCGAAAGTATTTTCGGGCCATGCCAAACACCCGTGGCTGGTAGCGGGTGATCAATTCCTCGAAGCAGTCCACATCGCCGCCGACCACGATCCGGACCAACTCCTCGTCGGTTCGAACATCAGTTTCCGAGAAATTTTTGGTTGCCTGCATTGGGCTTTGCGGATCGATCCCGCATGGAGATAAACACCCGCAGACTCCATTTGTTGCTCAAAAGTTACAGCGGGTGAGTTGGGATCGACACCCCAATCTTGCCAACTGGCGGATTTCCGGCAACAGTCCAGCCGCATTATATGCCAAGCGAAGACGATATTTTAAATGCACTCAAGGCGGTCAAGTACCCCGGCTACTCGCGGGACATTGTCTCCTTCGGTATCGTGAAGGACGTGGCGGTGGCCAACGGCGCGGTCAGCGTTGACATCCACCTCACCTCCGCCAACGCCGAGGCCGCCCAACAGATCAAGTCCGGCTGCGAGGCCGCCCTCAAGGCGATCGACGGCGTCCGCGTCGCCCACGTACAAGTGCATCAACCGCAGGGCGGCCAAGCGCAACCCGGCACACCCACTCCCGGCCAAGGGCCTCAAAAAGTGCCCGGCATCGCGCGGGTCGTCGCAGTAGCCAGCGGCAAGGGCGGCGTCGGCAAGTCCACCGTCTCCGCAAACCTGGCCTGCGCCTTGGCCAAGCGCGGCGAAAAGGTCGGCCTGCTCGACTGCGACATTTACGGGCCTAGCATCCCACTGATGATGGGCGTCAACGAGCGCCCGTCCGTCACCGAAAGCGACGACAAGCTGGTGCCGCTCCAGAGCCACGGCGTCAAGCTCATGAGCATGGGCTTCCTGCTGCAGGACGACCAGCCGGTCATCTGGCGCGGGCCGATGATCATGAAGACCATCCAGCAATTCGTCATGCAGGTGGACTGGGGCGAGCTGGATTATTTGCTCGTTGATCTGCCTCCCGGCACCGGCGACGCGCAGTTGTCCCTCTGCCAGACCGTGCCGCTCGACGGCGGAGTGATCGTGACCACACCGCAGGAAGCATCGCTCGGCGTCGTGCGCAAGGGCATTGAGATGTTCCGCAAAGTCAACGTGCCGATCCTCGGCATCGTCGAGAACATGAGCTACTTCACCTCGCCCGGCGGCGAGCGCGTCGAGATATTCGGCCACGCCGGCGGACAGGATGAGGCGGCGCGGCAGGGCATCCCGTTCCTCGGCGAGATGCCGCTCTTCACCGAGATCCGCAAGGGCGGCGACGACGGCGTGCCGGTGGTCGTAAGCCAGCCCGACTCGCTCCCCGCGGAAGTCTTCGGCCAAATCGCCCAACAACTACAGGAGCAGCTGACCGGTGCAGCACGCTGATTTTTTGCCGAAAACGCCCATTTAAGCTGTTGACAAGCTGGGGAGGTTTAGTAGGTTGCGCGGCCTTTTCGCTGGTTCAGCGATTTTTTGAACGATGCCCAATATCAAGTCAGCCAAGCGCCGGATGCGCAGTGATGCGGCCAAGCAGGCCCGTAACCGCTCTGTAAAGACGACCCTCAAGACCGCCGAGCGCCATCTCAATGATGCCATCAAGGATGGCAACAAGGAGAACACGGAGAAGGCATTAAGCGCGTCCGCGTCCGCGTACGACAAGGCCGCCAAGCTCGGAGTCATCCACTCCGCGAAGGCCAACCGCAAAAAGTCACGACTGGCCAACCGGGCCAACGCCGCCGCGTAAGCCAAACGCAATCCCCACAGATTTTTTAAAGCCCCGCCGTGTGCGGGGCTTTTTTGTGCTCAGCGGCGGTGTGGAAAAACTACTCGGTGCGGTAGCGCACGGTGACGACAGCGCGCACTTTCTTCTCGATGCTCGACGTGTCGTACATGCCCCAGCTTGCGGTCTCAGTGGAGTTGGGCCGGGTGATCTGGAAGATGCCCTGCGAGGCGGAGATGATGTTGGCCACGCGGTTGCCGCTGCTCCTGGCCAGGCGCTCGGCCCGGAGTTGGGCGTTCTCGGCGGCCTGCTCGAGCAAATCCAGTTTCAAGTCCTCGAGCTTGGTGTAGTAAAAACTGGGCGGGTAGGAACGAAATGCGATGCCCTCCCGGATGAGTTGCGTGGACTCCTTGGCCAAGCGCTTGGCCAAAGCGACGTCGGTCGTCGTGACGGTGAATGTCTGGGTGAGCGTGTGGCTCTCGATTTCCGAGGTGGCGTGGCCCTTGGCATCGCGCTTGTAATGGGCGCTCGCGTTGATGGTGCCCTCCTCGATGGCCTCCGCGGTGACGCTCTGCTGAAGCAGGAAATTAATTGTGGTGGTGAACTGTTTTTGGAGTTCATCATAGCCGCCGGCCAAGTCGGCGGCCCGGTGCGTGATCTGCCCTCGCCACGTGGCGAGGTCGGCGGTGATCTCCTTTTCGGCGACGCCCTTGACCGTGACGCCGTCCGTCACAGACCGCATTTTTTCGAGCGCCCGGCCGCCGATGAGCGCCGACACAACCAAACCCAGCGACAAGATCGCTGCCACGCCGTACCACGGTTGTTTGCCTACATCAGCCACAGAATCCCCAACTGCGCGAAGCCAATCACAAAACCCAGCACAGCGCCAACCCCTTCGATAAACCGAAACTCGCGTTTCATGATACCGAGCAGCATCTCCTCCA
>JASLKI010000104.1 GCA_030747575.1 Verrucomicrobiota bacterium
TATTTGGTGAAGGATGTGGACGACAAGACCAAGTGCGTGTCGTGCCAGTTGTGTGAGTTTGTCTGTCCGCCCAGGGCCATTCGCATCACGCCGCCGGGCGACAGCGGCGTGGTCGATCGCGAGGGCGCGGAGAAGATGCCGCAGGAATTCGAGATCGACATGCTCCGTTGCATCTACTGCGGCTACTGCCAGGAGGTTTGCCCGGAGGAGGCGATTTTTTTGCTGGAGGATTACGCCATCACCGGCGAGAACCGCGAGGAGCTGATTTACGACATGGAAAAGCTGCTCGCGTTGGGCGGCGCGGACAAGCGCGCCTACGATCACCACGTGCAGGACGGCGTGGCTGAAGGCATTAAAAAATGGGAAACCAAAACGCGTGAAGCCGGGGAGCAAGCGAAGTTTCACTAACAAGTTGATTTAGGCATGGAAGGAACGCTGTTCAACATTTTTGCCGGGCTGACGGTGCTGAGTGCGCTGTTGGTGGTGGCGAATCCGTTCAGCCGCAACCCGGTGACGAGCGCGTTGTTTCTCGTGACGACGATGATCTCGATCTCCGGGCTGTTCGTGCTGCTCGGCGCGTACTTTCTCGCGGCGGTGCAGATCCTCGTTTACGCCGGGGCGGTGATGGTGCTGTTCCTGTTCGTGATCATGTTGCTGGATCTCCGGGAGGCCGCGCGGCGCAAACTGAATCTAGTCAGTCTCGCGATGGGAATCATGGCCGTCGGCGCGCTGTTTTCGGTTTACAAAAGCTCGATCGAATCGAAGTATGGTGAAGCATCTCAGCAGCAAGAAGTGGCAGCGGATACCGGCCAAGCGGCGGCCAAGGTGGTCGGCAGCACACGCGCGCTTGGCCAAGCGCTGTTCAGCGGCGACAACGGATTCATCCTGCCGTTCGAGATCGTCTCCATCCTGCTGCTGGTGGCGATGGTCGGCGTAATTTTATTGAGCAGAAAGGAGCCACGCTGATGGAACCGACCTTGAGCCAATACCTGCTGGTGAGCGGGGCGCTGTTTGCGATCGGCTTGCTGGGTGTGATCGTGCGGCGCAACCTACTGATCATTTACATGTCGCTCGAGTTGATGCTCAACGCCGCCAATGTGGCGCTAGTGGCCATGTCGCGTTTCAACGAAAAGGCAGAAACCGCTCTCGACGGGCAGGTGATGGTGTTCTTCATCATCACCGTCGCGGCGGCGGAGGTGTCCGTTGGCCTGGCCTTGATCGTCGCTCTGTATCGCAAACGCCAAACCACCGACGTGGCGGACTTGGCCACGATGAAACTGTAACCGATGAACACCGCTGCATGGCTCATTTTGCTGCTCCCGCTTTTCTCGGCGGTGGTCATTGGATTGGGCGCGTTTCGCTCGCGCAAGGCCAGCGCGGTGATCTCCATCGGTGCCGTCACCGGTTCGTTTTTGCTGACGCTGTTGCTGGTCGCTTTCGGCGGCGAACTGCACCCGAGCGTCACTTGGCTTGCGATCGGGGGATTGCAAATCGACATCGGTTTGCAAATTGACCAGCTAAGCAAGTTGATGCTTTGCGTCGTCACTGGCGTCGGCAGTTTGATTCATATTTTCTCGCTTGGTTACATGAAGGAGGATCGCGATTTCTCACGCTACTTCGCATTCTTGAGCCTCTTCATTTTCTCGATGCTCGGCATCGTGTTGGCCGACAACTTCGTGATGATGTTCATCTTTTGGGAGTTGGTTGGTGTCTCGAGTTATCTGCTGATCGGCTTTTGGTTCGAGAAACCCAGCGCGGCCGACGCCGCCAAAAAAGCCTTTCTCACTAACCGCGTTGGCGACTTTGGTTTTTTGCTCGGCATCCTGATGGTCTGGGCCGCGCTTGGCTCGGTTGGGTTTGCCGACTTGGCCAAGTCGGTCTCCGGCGGGACGGCGACGATCACCGGCTTGGCCGGGTTCCTGATTTTCTGCGGGGCGATGGGAAAGTCCGCCCAAGCGCCGCTGCATGTCTGGCTGCCGGACGCGATGGAAGGCCCGACTCCGGTCAGCGCACTCATCCACGCCGCGACGATGGTGGCCGCCGGGGTGTACATGCTGTGCCGCGTATTTTTCCTGATCGACGGCACGTGGGCAATGGAGGCGATCGCGTGGATCGGCGGCTTGACCTCGCTCATGGCCGCGCTGATGGCGGTGCAGCAGGACGACATCAAACGCATCCTGGCATACTCGACGCTCTCCCAACTCGGCTACATGGTGATGGCGGTGGGCTTGGGTTCGCCCGATGCCGCCATGTTTCACCTGACGACGCACGCCTCCTTCAAGGCGCTGCTGTTCCTTGGGGCTGGCTCGGTGATTGTGGCGCTGCATCACGAGCAGGACATTTGGAAAATGGGCGGACTGCGCGATCGGATGCCCAAGACATACTGGACGTTTTTGATCGGCACAATGGCGCTCTGCGGCGTGCCGCTCTTCAGCGGTTTTTTCAGCAAAGAAGCCATCCTCGACGTCGCGCTGGAGAATAATATTTTGCTATTTTTCGTTGCCGTGTTCGTCGCGTTGCTGACGACGTTTTACATGACGCGGCTGTTTGTCGTGGCGTTCATGGGCGAGCCACGCTCGGTACACGCCGAGCAAGCGAAGGAGAGTCCCGCCGTGATGACCGTGCCGCTGCTCGTGCTCGCGGTGCCGTCGGTGCTCGCCGGTTACTTTTACGCTCACGCGCCAAACCCGCTGGTGCTGGCCGCGTCGCTCGTCGTCGTAGTGTTCGGCATGCTCGTGGCCAACACGTTGTACAGCGGGGCCAAGGCCGATCCGCTCCCGGCCAAGCTGGGCCTCTTGGCCAAGGCGCTCCGCCAGCGATTTTGGTTTGATGAAATTTACCAGTGGCTCATCGACCAAGTGCAGGAAAACTTGGCCAAGCTGGCGGACGCCATCGACCGCTGGGTAATCGCCGGGTTGTTGGTGCGTGGCACACACGGCACGACCGAGTTGGCCGCGCGGGTGTTGCGCCTGGCCCAAACTGGCAACCTGCAAACGTACGCTTTTTGGTTCGCCGCCGGCATGGCCGCGCTTTTGGTTTTCACGTTGAGTTGATCGAGAAATGGATTGGTTGTTGATCATTGTTATGTTGCCGTTGCTTGCTGCTGTGGCTGTCGGGTTTGTGCCCGGCAGACAACGGCGGGTGATCCGCGGCATCACGGTCGGGGCATCCGGCTTGTCGCTGCTTTGCGCGTTGATTGCGTTTTTGTCTTTCGAGATCGACGGCGAGTTGAAGTTCGAAACCAAGGTTCTGTGGGTCGAGAGCCTCGGTCTGTATTTTCACTTGGCTGCGGATGGCATCAACATCGGCATTATTTTAATGGGAGCGATCGTGGCCTTTGCGGCTGCTTGTTGCGCGGACGATATCACGCATCGGGTGAAGGAATTTCATATCCTGCTCAACGTGATGATCGGCGGCATCCTCGGCGCGTTCGCCTCGATGGATTTGTTTTTCTTTTACTTCTTTCACGAACTCGCGCTGGTGCCGACGTTCATCATGATCGGCGTGTGGGGCAGGGGGGCGAACCGCAATTACGCCACCTACAAAATCACGCTCTACCTCAGCCTCGGCGCGTTGCTGGCGCTGATCGGCCTGATCGGCGTGTACGTGCAGACCGGCGAGGAGTCGTTCAGCATCCCGGATTTAATCGACAAAGTGGGAAAAAAACCGATCAACGAGGCGGCGCAACAGTGGATTTTCCCGCTGCTGATGTTTGGCTTCGGCATTCTGGTTTCGCTGTGGCCGTTCCACACCTGGGCACCGCTTGGCTACGGCGCCGCGCCGACCGCCACCGCGATGCTGCACGCCGGCGTGCTGAAGAAGTTCGGCCTATACGGCATCATCCGCGTGGCCATCCCGATGGCCCCGATCGGCGCGCAAAGCTGGCTCGGGGTGCTGGCGTGGCTGGCCTTGGCCAATTTGCTGTATTGCGGCTTGGTTGCCGTTCGCCAAAAAGACCTCAACCTGCTCATCGGCAACTCCAGCGTCGCGCACATGGGCTTCATCTTTCTCGGCATCGCCAGCCTGAACGTAATCGGCCTGACTGGCGCAGTGCTGGTGATGATCGCCCACGGCCTGCTCGCAGCCTTGGCCTTCGGTTTGAGCGGGCATTTGTATAGGCAAACCGGCTCGCTCGACATGAGCCGCATGGGCGGTTTGCTGCGCCAAATGCCGCTCGCCGGCTCGGCGCTGCTGATGGCGTTGTTCGCTGGTTGCGGCTTGCCCGGCTTCGCCAATTTCGCCGGTGAGATAACGATCTTTTTTGCCGCATGGTCGGCTGGGCTGAAGACGATCACGGTGATCGCCGCGTGGAGTGCGCTGGTGATCGGCAGCCTGTACATGATGCGGGCCATTCGCAGCATTCTGCACGGACCGCTTGGCGGTGACTGGACCAAGGCAAGCGACCTCAGTCCGCTGGTCGCGACGGCGCTTGGACTGCTGCTCGCCGCGTTGCTGGTGTTCGGCTTCGCGCCGGGGCTGCTGACCAAAGGCATCGAAGGCGAAGTGACGAAAATCGTGCGCTTGGCCAAGCCGGAGGCCGAAAGGTAAATCGACATGGGCGATCAACTGGAATTCATACAACTCGAGGTGATGGTGGTGGCGCTGGGGCTGCTCGTCCTGCTCGCTGACTTGTTCCTGTCGGAGTCGGCACGTCGGTCGCTTGGCTACTTAGCCGCCGGGTCGCTTGGCCTTGTGTTCCTGCTGAGCTTTCGCGGTGGCTATACTAGTTTGGTAGACGGCGAGGCATTCGGCGGGATTTACCGACTCGACGGCTTGGCACTGTTTTTCAAGCGGTTCTTCCTGTTGACGGCAATCTTCGTGCTGGTGTTTGCGGTGGACTTCGCCTCGCGGTTGAGGAGCGGCGTGTCAGAGTATCTCGCGTTTATCCTGTTTGCGTTGTCCGGGATGATGTTCGCTGGGTCGGCCAACGACTTCAGTTTGTTGTTCGTCGCGATTGAGTTGATCACGGTGACGTTTTACATCCTCGTCAGCTTTCAGCGGCACCGGATGCAATCACTCGAGGCGGGGGTTAAATATCTCATCCTCGGCGCGGTGTCGTCGGCGTTTTTGGTGTACGGCATCGCGCTCGTGTTCGGTGAGGCCGGCAGTCTTAAGTTCGACGCGATCCGTGACGCGCACGCCAGGTTGCTGCAGAACAAAGTCTTTTTGTTCGGCATGCTGTTCGTATTCGCCGGGCTGGCGTTCAAGATTTCCGCGTTCCCGTTTCAGATCTGGGCGCCGGACGTGTACCAAGGCGCGCCCACGCCCACGACGACGTTTCTCGCGGTCGGCTCCAAGGCGGCTGGCTTCGTGCTGCTGATTCGCCTGTTCGGCAGCGTTGTCCCGGAACTAACGGAGCAGTGGACGGGCATGCTAATAGTGGTCGCTGCGCTGACGATTTTGTACGGCAATCTCTGCGCCTTGCCGCAACGCAACCTCAAGCGCTTGTTGGCCTACTCTGGGATCGCCAACGCCGGTTATCTGCTGATGGGCATCGTGGCCCAGTCGGACAACGGCACGGCGGCGATTTTGTACTACCTCGTCGGTTACTTGTTTACGCTCGTGGCAGCGTTCATGATTATCAACCTCGTCACCCGCGAGGGGGAAGGGGAGGACATCTCCTGTCTCGCGGGCCTGAACAAACGCTCGCCGTTCCTCGCCGTGGCACTGACATTGTGCGCCGTGTCGCTGGCCGGTATCCCGCCGTTGGCCGGTTTTTTCGGCAAATTTCTGCTGGTAAAGTCGGTTGCGGCCGAGGCGTTTGGCAACACCGGTTACTTCGCGCTGCTGGCCGTGGCGGTGTTCGGCGTTGTCGTTTCGATCTACTACTACTTCGGCATCATCCGCACCATTTACTGGTCGAAAGATACGCTCGACAACTCGCCAGTGGCGATCGCTTGGCCAACGCGAATGGTGCTTGGCCTTTGCGTCGCCGCAATCCTCTACCTCGGCATCCTGCCCGACAAGCCCATCAACTGGGCCAATGCCGCCACCAAGATCGAGACCAAGTAAATCAGTGGAGGGCGAAGAGTTTGCCGGGGAGTTGCTTGGCCAAGCGCTTCATTTCCAGCCCGAGCAGAGCCACCGAAACCGCCGGCGTCGGCAGGCCGCTGTTGGTGATGATCGTGTCGATCGTTTGTTCAGTGGTTTCGAGCACGTCGAACACGGCTTGTTCCTGTTCCGTGAGATTAGCGAGCGGCATTGACTCGGAGTCTTCCGCTTGGCCAAGTGCTTGGTCGGGGAACAGATGCTCGAACTCGGTAAGGATGTCCTCTGCGTTTTCACACAGTGCGGCGCCGTTGCGGATTAGATTGTGGCAGCCGCGGCTCTGCGGCGAGTCGATCCGTCCCGGCACAGCGAACACCTGCCGGTTGTTGTCGGCGGCCATGTTGGCTGTGATGAGGGCTCCGCTTTTTTGGTTCGCCTCGACAACGACCGTGCCGAGCGTCATCCCGGCGACGATGCGGTTGCGGATTGGGAAGCTCTGCTTGTTGCCCTTGCGGTTGAACGGGAACTGGGTGATTACGGCGCCGTTATCGGAGATGCGTTCGTACAACTCCGCGTTTTCCGCCGGGTAAACAATGTTGATGCCAGTGCCGAGTACGGCGATCGTTCTGCCCTTGGCCGAGAGCGCGCCCTGGTGCGAGGCGGAGTCGATGCCGCGCGCGCCGCCGCTGACCACTGTGATACCGTGACCGGCGAGTTGGTAGGCGAGCTTGCGGGCGGCGTCCTGCCCGTAATGCGTGGTGCGCCGCGCACCGACCATCGCGATGCTGTTTTTGTCCTCCGGCAGCAGGCGGCCCTTCACGTAAAGGACGATCGGCGGGTCGTAAATCTCGCGGAGCAAATCAGGGTACTCGTCGTCAGTTTGAAAAACGAGCCGCGCACCAAAGTCCTCGGCGTACTTCAACTCCCCGGGCAAATCGGTGGTGGATTGCCACTGGGCGATCGTGCCGGCCAAGTCGTCGCCGATGCCCTTGACGCGCATGAGAGTAGGGCGGTTTGCCTGCAGTACCTTGGCGGCGTCGCCAAAGCACTCAAGCAATTGCCGCACGCGAACCGGCCCGATTCCCTCTAGCAGATTCAAAACCACCAATGCCTCGCGCGCGTCCACGAAGAGACGTTAACGAGAGAGGATTACTGACGCCAGCGGGAAAGAAAAAAGGCGGCCGTAGGGCCGCCTTTCAATTACAGATGAAAAAAAATCAAGGTTGCTGAAGTGAATTTGGGTCGAATCCTTCTAATCCTGATATGGCTCCAGCAGCCGAAAGCATAAACCCCACGATCACCATTGCTGTGAAGGCTATATAAAGCAGAAAAGGTTTTTTCACCTCACTGAAGTGCATAATTGCAAAAATAAGCAGTGGAATGCCTAGAAATAGACTGGCAACTCCCCAGCCTACATGCTTCTTGAAGTTAGCGATTAACAGCATAATGCCGGTGATTAATCCGCCAATAGCTCCAACAAACGTAAGTATTGATCCTAATATTACCATGTCCTTTCCTTCTAGAAATAGAAATATCAGTTTACGGATTTTACGTCAATATTAAAATACAAAAAATTATTATTTTATAAGCGCAAAAAAAACAGCTGGCTGTGCCGACTCCATGATCGTTATCTTTTCGGCTCAGGCCTCCGTGGTACAGGCGTCGTAGAATTCGAGGAACTGGTTTTTCTCCTCAGTGGCGCGGACGCGCATGGCCGCTCGCGGGTGTTGGTTGAGGAGGCCGGTGACCACGTATGGGATGAGCGCGCCCCATTCTTTGGTGCGGCGCATGGGCATCAGGTGATCCTGCAGTAGCTTGAAAACCGGGCGGAGGTTGAACTTCGGGTTTTTGAGGAAGCCAAGTAGCAGTTCCATCGGGCAGTTGCCGGCGCCGCGGCCGAGACCGAGCATCGTGGCATCGATGCGGTTCGCGCCCTGGATGATCGCCTCGATAGTGTTGGCGAAGGCCAACTGCATGTTGTTGTGCGTGTGGATGCCGACTTCTTTGCCGGTGGCGTTGGCCATGGCGACGTATTTCTTGACCAGCGCGCGAATCTGCTCGTGGTAAAGTGAGCCGTAACTGTCAACGACGACGATAGTTTCCACCGGCGTCTGGGCGAGGATCTCCAGTGCCTGGTCAATCTCAGGATCAGCGACGGTGCTGATGGCCATGATGTTGCAGCACGTCTCGTAGCCCTTGTCGTGGGCGTCCTTGATCATGTCCACAGCAGTCGGGATCTGGTGTGCATAAGTGGCGACGCGGATGCAGTCGAGCACGCTTTGTTCGGCCGGCAGAATGTCGGTTTTGTAATCCGTCTTGCCGGCGTCTGCCATGGCGGTGAGCTTGAGCTTGGAGTCGTTGTCGCCAACGACGCGTCGCATGCTGTCCTCATCACAAAACTTCCAGTCGCCATGCTCCTTGCGGGCAAACTGGGTCTTGGAGGCTTTGTAACCCAGTTCCATGTAGTCGATGCCGGCCTCGATGGCGGTGTCGTAAACGGCCTTGACGAAGTCGTCCTCGAACAGGTGATTGTTGATCAGGCCGCCGTCTCGGACGGTGCAGTCAAGCACCTTGATCTCCGGTCGGAACGTCACCCATGGGGCATTTTCTTTAGTTTCACTCATATTACAGTTTGGTTGCAGGAAGCCAAAAAGCCTTAAGGCCCAAGCGTTTGGATCTTCAGCCGATTTGTTTCCTGACGGAAAAGGGCGCGGATTGTCTCAAATACGAAGCAAATGGGAAGCGTTAAAAATGCTTTTATTATTTTTTCGCCGTCGGGTTTTCCTTGGAGTAAATGGCGCTGATTGGGTGGATGTCGAGGATGTTCGGATGGATGCCGCCGATACGCTCAGGGTGGTAAATATTAATGCCGACGTAGAAGAACAGCGGGAAGATTGGCAACTGGTCGACGATGAGGATGGTTTCCGCGCTGCGGAACAAGCCGTTACGCTTGCCGGGGTCGGTGGTGGCGTTGGCCAAGCGGATGAGCCGGTCGTAGTCGGCGTTGGCCCAGCCGGTTCGGTTGTTGCCGTTCTGCGTCATGAACATGTCGAGGAACGTGTTGGGATCGTTGTAGTCGCCGATCCAGCTGCTGCGAGTGACGTGGTAGTCGAGCGCGCTTTGGGCGGCGAGGTAAACCTTGTGCTCTGCCTGCCGCAACTTGACCTGGATGCCCAGCGTCTCGCGCCACATGCGCTGCAACTCGACCGCGATGTTTTTGTTCAACGGGCTTGAGTTGAACAGGTACTCAAAGTCGGTCGGGAAACCTTTGCCGCCGGGATAGCCCGCCTCGGCGAGCAGCCGCTTGGCCAAGCCGGCGTCGTAAGTGGGGCCGCTTGGCGAGGTGTAGTTGCCGGTGCCGGGAGGGACGAAATGTTCGGCCGGACGCTCGCCTCCCTTGGTGTATTTCTCGACCACGCGGGCCTTGTCGATGGCTAGGGCCATCGCCTTGCGGACGCGCGGATCGTCCAGCGGTTTTTGATTGGTGTTGAAGCGCACGAAGTAACTGCCGAGATAGTCGAATCTGTGAAACTCCGGCCGCTGGCTGAGGGCATCGAGCAACTCGGTCGGCACGAGGCTCTTGTCCCAGATGACATCGGCCTGGCCGGCTTCGAACAGGTTGATCGCTGTGGCCGGTGACTCGACAGGTAGAAGGTCGACTACATTGTTGCGCGTGCTGGCGGCGTCCCAGTAAAGCGGATTATTGCGGAGGCGCACCCGGTCGCGCACGTGCCAAAAATCAAGCGTGTGCGAGCCGCTTACCGGCAGCGGTTGGCGGAGGCACCACTGGTCGCCGTGCCGCGCGATCGCCTTTTCCGGCACGACGGCCAACGTCCAAAACGCGCACAATTCAAGGAAGAATGGGGTGGGGGCGGTCAACTCGACACGCACCGTCTTGGCGTCGATCGCCCGCACGCCGAGCTGGCTCAGGTTGGTGGTTTTACCGGCGTTGATCGACTCGGCGTTTTTCACGTAAAAAAGCATCCCGGCGTAGTCGCTGGCGGTGGCGGGATCGACGGCGCGGCGCCACGAGTAAACTACGTCGTGCGCTGTGATCGGCTCGCCGGTGGACCACTGGAGGCCGTCTCGCAAATGAAAGGTGTAAACGGTGCCGTCGCCGGAAATGTCCCAGCGCTTGGCCAAGGCCGGCTCGGCCTGGGCGGTGACGGCGTTGAAGCGGGTGAGCCCCTCGAACAGCGCCGAGACGATGCGGCCGTCCGCCTGGCTGGTGATGACCGCTGGGTCGAGTGACTCGGGGTCGGGGCCGTTGATGACGACGAAGTCGGCCGGTTCGTGTTGCTGAAAACAGCCGGCTTGGCCAAGGAGACCAAGGCACAAAAAAAGCGTTCCCAGCCGTTGCACAGGAACGCTTTTGAAAATCATGGGAGCCTCGCTTATTTTTTCTCTTCGCCCTTGGGCGAAGCGGCGGGTGTCTCAGCGGCAGCCGGAGGCGTGGCTGCCTCGGGGGCAGTCGGCGCGGCGGGGGCGCTGGGCGCGGCTTCCTCAGTCTTGTCGGTCGCCTCTACCGGGGCCGTTAAAGCGGGGTTGGCTGGCGGGGTTGGCGTCGCCGGTGCCCCGTCTCCGGCAAGCTGCTCCCTCAAGCCGCTCTTGTCGGTGCCGCCGATGACGGCCAGTACCAGGCAGAGCAACAGGAACAGCGATGCGGATACCTTGGTGAGCTTGGTGAGCACGTTACCTGCGCCTGCGCCGAGCGCCATGTCCAGCGTCCCACCACCAAAAGCGAGGCCCGAGCCGGATTCCTTCTTCGGCAGCTGAATCAGGATCAGGAGCACGAGGAAGAAGCAGTTCAGGACAAGTACGGTTGTTAATATTAGAGTCATGGTTTCGTTTTGTTATGTGTCAGATCGAGTTCAGGATAATCTCGGAAAAGTTTCTCACATCCAGCGAGGCACCACCCACAAGGGCTCCGTCCACGTCGGTTTGGCTCATCAACTCACGCGCATTGTCCGGCTTGACGCTGCCGCCGTACTGGATGCGCAATCGCCTAGCTGTGTCCTCGTCAAAAATGTCGCCGAGCAGATTGCGAATGAATGCATGCACTTCCTGTGCTTGAGCGGACGTGGCTGTTTTGCCAGTGCCGATGGCCCAGACCGGTTCGTAGGCGACAACCGTGCCTTCCATTTGGGCTGTGGTCAAGCCTGCCAAGCTGCCCCGGATCTGCGTACCGACGATCTCTTCCGTGCGGGCACCTTCGCGATCCTCGAGCTGTTCGCCCACGCAGACGATCGGTTTCAAGCCGGCCTCGTGGGCGGCCTTGGCCTTGGCGGCCACCAATTCGTCCGACTCGCGCTGGTACTGCCGCCGCTCCGAGTGCCCGAGGATGACGTACTTGGCGGAGAATTCCTTGAGCATCCCGGCGGCGATTTCGCCGGTGTGGGCGCCGTAGCCGTTTTCGCTCATGTTTTGCGCGCCGAGCCGAATATTCGAGTCGATCACCACCTCGGATACCGCAGCCAGTGCGGTGAAAGCGGGGCAGACGGCGATATCGACCTCCGTGGCGTCCTTGAGTTCTCGAACTAAGCCGTTGGCCAAGTCAAGTGATTCGGCGACGGTTTTATTCATCTTCCAGTTTCCAGCCACGATCAGTTTGCGTTCTTTTTCCATGCGTAAAATTATTTGTCGGTCAAGGCCGCGACTCCGGGCAGTTCCTTGCCCTCAAGAAACTCGAGGCTCGCGCCGCCGCCGGTACTCATAAACGTGACTTGGGCACCGAGGCCGGCCTTGTTTAGCGCCTTCACACTGTCGCCGCCTCCGATGATGCTCTTGGCCCCTTTGGCGGTCGCCTCGCACACGGCCTTGGCCACGGCGAAGGTGCCTCCGGCGAACCGGGTGTCCTCGAAGATGCCCATTGGGCCGTTCCACAAAATCGTCTTCGCCCCGGCGATCACCTCGCTAAACCAGGCCGCCGACTTGGGGCCGATATCCACGCCCTCGACGTCGTCGGGGATGTTTTCGCTATCGTTTGTGCGATGCTCGCCAAAGGCAAACTTGCCGTCGATCTCAGTCGGGACGGCGACGATGTTGTCGGTCGGGATCAAAAACTGCACGCTGCGCTCGGCGGCCTTGTCAAGGGCGGCTCGGGCGATGAGCACCTTATCCCGCTCGACGAGCGATTTGCCGACTGTGAGCCCCTTGGCTAGCTTGAACGTGTACGCCATCGCGCCGCCGATGAGGATCGTGTCGGCCTTGTCGAGCAGCCGATCGATCACCTTGATTTTATCGGAGACCTTTGCGCCGCCGAGAATCACGACGAACGGGCTTTCGGGTGACTTGAGTTCGTCGCCGAGAAACTGCAACTCGCGCTCCATCAGCAATCCGGCCACGCATTGGCCGGCGCGGGCGTTGAGCACATCGGCCACACCGGCGGTGGAGGCGTGTGCGCGGTGTGCTGCGCCGAAAGCGTCGTTCACGAACACGTCGGCGCCGCCGGCGAGTTGCTCGGCGAAGGTCGGGTCATTGGCTTCCTCCTCGGCGTAGTAGCGGACATTTTCCAAAAGCAACAGGCCACCGTCCTCCAGCTTGGCTGCGGCATCCTCGGCCGCTTGGCCAACGCACTGCTCGCAGAAGGCAACCGGATTGCCGGTCAGCTCGGCGAGTTTGTCGGCGACAGGGCGGAGGCTCATCGATGGCACGCGCTCGCCTTTCGGGCGGCCAAGGTGCGCGGTGAGGATGACTTTCGCGCCGTTCTCGATCATCAACTTGAGTGTCGGCAGGGTGGCGCGGATGCGAGTGTCGTCGTTGATGACCATCGCGCCGTCTTGCTCGGCCATGGGCACGTTGTAGTCCACGCGGGCCAGCACGCGTTTGCCATGCAAATCGATGTCGTTGACGGTTAACTTGGGCATTAACCCCCGAAAAAAGGGCGCAAAATCATACCCTCAAACCGTTAAATGTCAACGGTTAATGCCTCTAAAAACAGTGAAAATAGCCATTTTTGGCTACAATCGAGGACGAGGTGGTTTAACCGGGATCCGCCATGGCTGAGCGCCGGTGAGCTTGGTGCGGCGTTTGTAAACGCGGTTGCCGGTGGCGATGTAGAGAGTCTTCCAGTCCTTGCCGCCGAAGGCGGTGTACGACACGCGCTTGGCCAAGCGCGGTTTGGGCAAAATCAGGTGCACACGGCCGGGTTGATCGCAGATTTGCACACCCAACTCGGTGGCGGCAACGAGCCACCCGTCGCGGCTCACGCACATGCCATCGAGGTGTCCCTCGAGTGAGTTGGACGGAACGTGCATGTAGTAGTACTCCTGCTTGTTCGCCAGTGTGCCGTTGTCGTTGATGGTGTAGCTGTAAATGAACCTGCCAGGGAAGTGCCCGACGAACAGCATCGTCTGGTCTGCGCTCATCGTGAGGCCGTTCGGGTTTAGAAAGTTGTCCACGACGACCGCTTGACCGGAGCCTTTGCGGATCATCATTATTTTGTTGTCAGCCGGGTTGGTGAAATAAACCGTGCCGTCGTGGCACACCACGAGGTCGTTGCACTTGACGCCCTCGGCGATGACGGAGCGGGTGGCTGTTTTCGGATCCCACGCGGCGATCTGCCCCGCGCCGTTGGCTGCGCCATAGAGCA
>JASLKI010000105.1 GCA_030747575.1 Verrucomicrobiota bacterium
CGGCGCGACCGCGGGCCGGAGGTGGCCGGCCGGCCGCTCGAGGAATGGGTGCAGGATTTGCTCGTCACGGCCGACCCCGATCGCAGCGCCGCCGCGCAGGCCGCCGTGGCACGGCTCGACACCAACGCCCTCCTGTGGCTGCAACTCGCGGTGAGCCACACTGATCCGGCCTGGAAACAGCCCCTGCTCAACACCGTCAAAAAAGTGCCGGGCATCGACCGGCGCGACCTCATGCGCTGGGTGAACCTTTACGATCGCTCGGAAATCCGCGCCGGCGGCGTGGCCGGCCTGGCCGCGCTTGGCCTAGCTGCGGTGCCGGCCATCCCCGAGTTGGTCACGGCACTCGGTGACCCCGAGCAGTTGGTTTACAACAACGCCCTCGCCGCGCTGCGCGGGCTGGGTTCACTGCCGCTGCGCGAGATCACCAATCGACTTGCCCAAGTGGACGGCGGCCATCGCACGCGAATGCTGCACGTGCTTCGAAACATGAAGTCGGACGTCGCTCCCGCGGCTCCGTCGCTGGTTGGCATCATCGAGGCCAAGCCGGGCAGCGACGAGGCCAACGCCGCTGCTGCCGCGCTGTCGATGATGGGCCACCGTGCCGCTCCGGCCGTGATGCGGCTCATCTCCAGTGAGCGGTACGAGTTGCGGGTGGCCGGCTTCGACGTGTTGCAGCGGCTCATGCCGGCCGAGCACGGCTTGTGGGAGGCGCTGCGCGGGACGTTCCAACTCGGCGGCGAACGGGAGGCGAGGATCCTTGCCGCGCTGCGGGATGTATGGGGCGAGCCGGGAACGGACACCCCGACGCTCTCGGCGGCGGTGCTTCGCGGTACGGCGAAATCCCGTGCGGCGGGAATTTTCCTGATGGGCGAAGCGGCCCGGCCGGGAAACGTCTACGCCCGCAAGCTGCGAAAGTTGAGAGACCGAAAATTAGAGTCCGGCCAGGCGGCGATCGAGGCCGCGCTGCGAAAACTGAAGGCGGCAGAGGCTACCGCTTCAGGGTCGCCGGGCGCGGCGAAAACGTCTTCAGACTGATCCCGCGATCGTCGGTCTCTGCACCGTAAACGGTGAAGTCAAAGTACTTCGCGATTTTCGAGCCCGTTGGCAGAAGTGAGAAATCAAGCCACTCGCTCAGGCTGACTTCGCCAAAGCCATCCGTTGGGATCATGCTGAAAATCATGTCAAACTGGTCGGCGTTGTCGCGGAGGGTGTCCATTGTGCTGAGCACCATGTCGCGGTCGTTCTGGTAGCCGAAGAACCCGGAATCCATTCCGCCCACCAATGCCGTCGCTGCCGCCAGCCCGTCGCGCTTGGCCAGCTCGCCGTTGGTCTTGCCGTCGAGGAACGCCTGCAGCAGATCGGCGTCGGTGGCTGCCGCCATGTAGCCGTTCCGGGCGGCAAGGAGCAGTTCCATCTTGACCAGTTCGCCGGTGCTGGGGTCGGGGAACTCCGCCAACTCGAAGCTGTACACCGTGTGGTCGCCGAGCCGGCGCGGCAACATCGCCGCCTCGTTGAGCGGCGGCGGCAGGATGCCGGGCACCGCTCCGACTCCCTTGATCAGTTCGTCCGGGTTCGGCGACTTGACGAGCACCACCATCGGCCCGGCGCCAATGTCGTTCAGCGCCGTGCCCTTGGGCGGCATTTGATAAACAATCAGGTCGTCGCCAAAATTGTTGAGAAAACTTTTCCTGAAGTCGAAGTTCGAATCCTTGTCCTTGCCCAGCAGGCCGACGGTGAACTCAACCATGTTGGCCACGTCCGGCGACAACTCGAGCAGCAGCTTCTCAAGATTTTTCCACGCGGCATCCATGTCTAGACGCCACCGCGAAAATGCGCCCACGTTGGCCGGCACGAACGGCGGCGGCGAGGTGTCAGCGCGCTTGGCTTCCAGCAGGCCAAAAAGCCCCTTGCGCTTGGCCTTGGGCAAACCGATGAACAACTCGGAGTGCGCTCCATCGGGCTGCTCGCTGTACGCCATGGCCAACGTGCCCAGGCCGTCGATGCCCAGAGCACCCACCACTTCGGCGAAGTCGATGCCCACCTCGGCTCCGTCCGGCAGGTTGCCGAGCAGTTGCGGCAGAACCGCGCCAGGGTTCGCCCACACATAAAAATCGGCTCCCCTCAGAACCGCTCCGTGATCCGCCGCGAACGCGGGGTTGCCGGCCAGTGTCCTGGCATCTTTGCCGTTCAATCGAGCGAGGACGCCCTCGATCTGTACCGATTTCGTCCCGGCAATCAGTTGAGCGCCGACACGGCCAATGTGCACCTGCCGGTCGCTTTCCGGGTCCTTCACCGTGGTGAAATCAACCCCGCCAATCTCCGTCTCGCTGACTTCGCGATCATCCTTCCTCCAGTCGCGCTCGAGTCGCGACAAGGTTCTACGGAGGGTGACACTCTTTCGGCCGGCATCGAGCAGCAGCAGCAGCGCCGGTTCCTCGCCGGCATTCTGCCCCGGCACCACGGCCAGGGCGACGGGGCCGCTGGCTATCTCCTCGAACGCCTCAAAATCAATCGCCAACTCCTCCTCAATCCCGGCCAGCACGTTTGCCTCGAAGCCATCGGCCAGCTTTTTGCGGAACGGCTTGAACTCGGCGCTGTCCCAAAACTGCCCCGATGCGCTGTCCTTGAAATGTTTTTTCGCGCTGGCGTAGTTTGGGGCGGCCACCACCAGCACGGTCTCAGCCGGCAGTAATGCCTCCAGCGATGAGGCGGCTTTTGCGGATATAACGAGCGTGAAACCGACCAAGATCGAAACAACGATTTTTTTCATAACGACAGGAATGTTGATGGGGAAACAACACCAAAAAGTGTGCTACACGCCAAACTAGGCGAAAGTTACGCTGCCTGTAAGCCAAAAAGTCGCCTCGCCGGGAGGGGTTGCGGTGGTGGCCCGCGCGGCATAATCTGGTGACCGAGGGAACTACCCCGCCCGAGCCGCTTGGCCAAGCGCCGGCTCCCATTCATGAATCAACTGAAGAAATACATCGACGCCAACCGGCAGCGGTTCATCGACGAGCTGATTGAGTATCTGCGCTTCCCCAGCGTGTCGGCGCAGAACGCGCACAAAAAAGACATGGCCGACTGCGCCCGCTGGCTTGCCGGTCACGCCAAGTCGTTTGGCCTCAAGTCGCGCGTGCACAGGACTGGCGGCCACCCGATCGTCACCGCCGCCACGCCGCGCCGGCGCAACAGCGCCAAGCCTCACTTTCTCGTGTACGGCCACTATGACGTTCAGCCTCCCGAGCCGCTCGAGCTGTGGGAGAGCCCGCCGTTCGAGCCGACGATTCGCGGCCGCAACCTCTTCGCGCGCGGCGCTAGCGACAACAAGGGCCAGCACTTCGCCCATCTCAAGGCGGTCGAGGCGTATCTCAAGACCGGCACCGAGCTGCCGTGCGACTTGACGTTTGTCGTAGAGGGCGAGGAGGAGGTCGGCGGCGAGGCGCTCGTCGAGTTTCTCAACCAGAACAAACGCGAACTCCAGTGCGACGGCGTCGTGGTTTCCGACACCGGCATGCCTGATCTCAAGCACCCAGCGCTGACATACGCGCTCCGCGGCGTCGCCGCACTCGAGGTCAAGCTCACCGGTCCTGATCGCGATTTGCACTCCGGCATTTACGGCGGCTCGGTTGAGAATCCCGCAATGGCACTGAGCAAAATGCTCGGCCGGATGATCAACAAAAACGGCAGCATCAACGTCCCCGGCTTTTACGACGACGTCGTCAAGCTTACCGCTTACGAGCGCAGGCAACTTGCCCGCGTCCCGTACAGCGAGGCCAAGTACAAAAAGCTGCTCGGCGTGAAGGCGCTCTTTGGCGAAAAAGGCTTCACGCCCAACGAGCAGCGCGCGGCGCGGCCGACGTTCGAGATCAACGGCCTCACCAGCGGCTACCAGGGCGAGGGCAGCAAAACCATCGTGCCCAGCTTCGCCAGTGCAAAGATCACCATGCGCCTCGTGCCGGATCAGGATCCCAAAAAAATCCTCCGCTTGGTTGCCAAGCAACTCAAGGCACTCTGCCCGCCGACGATGCGTATCGAGATCGAGTTGGGCCACGGCGCCGACCCGTACATCGTCTCGCCGACCAGCCCCTTGGCCAAGGCCTCGCTCAAGTCGCTCAAGGCTGCGTTCGGCCACGAACCGGTGCTGCTGCGCGAGGGCGGCTCGATCCCTATTGTCGAGCATTTCGCCCGTATTTTGAAGGTCGACACCTATCTGCTCGGCCTAGCGCTGCCGGACGATAACCTCCATTCGCCCAACGAGAAAATGGACCTCGAGGCGTTCACTCGCGGCATCTGGATGAGCGCCAATCTCTGGAGAAATCTCGCCGAGGTGTAACCATGGCCGATTCGCTGCTGGTTCACGAAATCTACCTGAGCATTCAGGGCGAGAGCACCTTCGCCGGGCTACCGTGCGCCTTCGTCCGGCTCACCGGCTGCGACCTCCGCTGCTCCTACTGCGACACCGCGTACGCTTTCACCGGCGGCCAATCGATGATTATCGACGAGGTTGTCGCCGAACTCGAAAAACGATGCGCCTTCACCGGCGAGCCCGGCAACAAACTGCCGCTTGTTGAGCTCACAGGCGGCGAACCGTTGTTGCAAAAAAATGTTCACTCGCTGATGCGCCGCCTTTGTGACATGGGCCTCACCGTGCTGGTCGAGACCAGTGGCGCGCACGACATCAGCGCGAGCGATCCGCGCGTGCGCCACATCATGGACTGGAAATGCCCGAGCAGCGGCGAGTCCAAAAAAATGCTCACCGAGAACATCGCCCGGCTCAAGGCAAGCGACGAGGTGAAGTTCGTCATCGGCACCGAGGAGGATTACGCTTGGGCCAAGATTCAATTAGTCGGGCACAAATTGGGCGAACGCTGCCCCGTGCTGTTCTCGTGGGTGGCTCCGCTTGAGGCGCATCAACAGGACGAGTCGCTCAAGCCGGTGCCGACTGGTCACAGGCCGATCACGCGCCGCGAACTCGTCGAGCGCATCACCCGGGACAAGCTGCTTGTGCGGTTCCAGTTGCAGATGCACAAGTTCATCTGGCCGCCCGACGAAAAGGGTGTTTGAGTCGTGAAAAAAAAGGCCAACAAAACCATCGATCAACTGCGACGTTTTGAGTCGCGCAACGTCACGTTCATCGAGCCGGACGGCAGTTGGCCGATCGTCTGGGAGAGGGCCAAGGGCATGCGTGTTTGGGACGACGCCGGTCGCGAGTATCTCGACTTCACCGCGGCGTTTGCCGTCGCGGCGGCCGGCCACGCCAACCCTCGCATTGTCGCCGCCGGCCAGCGCCAAATGGCCAAGCTGCTGCACGCGATGGGCGACGTCCACCCCCACGCACTTAAGGCCGAGCTGGCCCGCGAACTTAGCCGACTCACCTTCGAGCGCCTGGCCAAGCGCATCGGCAAAACGATCTTTTGCAACTCCGGCTTCGAGGCGGTCGAGGCCGCGCTCAAGACCGCCCACCTCGCCACCGGCCGTACGCGCGTGATCGCGTTCGAGGACGCCTATCACGGCCTCGGTTACGGCGCGCTCAACGCCACTTGGCGCAGCGATTTCCGCTCGCCGTTCCGCCGCCAAATCGGCGGGTTCGCCAGCTTCGTCCCGTTCCCGCGCGTCCGGGCCGACTTGGTCAAGCTCGAGCAGCGCTTGGCCGCCGAGTTCCGCAAACGAAACGTTGGCGCGATTTTGGTCGAGCCGATCCAAGGCCGTGGCGGCACGAACATCCCGCCGCCCGGTTTCCTGAAACTGCTCCACAATGTTTGCAACAAGTACGGAGCGCTGCTGATTTGCGACGAGGTGTACACCGGCTTCGGCCGCACCGGGCGCTGGTTCGCCAGCGAGCATTTCGGGGTCACACCGGACATCCTCTGCCTTGGCAAAGCGCTCACCGGCGGCTTCCCGCTCTCGGCCTGCGTTGGGCGTGCCGATGTGATGGATCGCGCCTGGCCGGAGTCCACCGGCGAGGCGATCCACACCAGCACGTTCCTCGGCCACCCGGTTGGCTGCGCGATGGCGATAGCGTCCCTGCGCGAACTCGACTCACGCAAGCTGCCCGAGCGCAGCTCCGAGATGGGCAGACTGTTTCTCGATGAACTCCGGCGCTTGGCCAAACGGCTTGGCCGCGGACGCTGCCAGCCGCGGGGCGTTGGCTTGATGCTCGCGCTCGAGCTGTTCCACGACGACGGCGCGCCCGCCACCGCCATCGCCGTCGGCGTGACCAAACGATTGTTGCACGACGGTTTCATCCTGCTGCCGGAAGGCGACCCGGCGAACATCCTGTCGTTCACGCCGCCGCTCACCGTTGGTAAGTCTCACATCACGAAGTTAATCCGTGCGCTTGGCCAAGCGCTCGAGGAGGCTTACGAATGACCCTCTCCGAGATCCGAAATATCCTCAACGACGAGGACATCATGTTGACCAAGTCGCTTGGGCAAACCTTCATGCACGACCAAAATCAACTCCGCAAAATTGTCGCCTTGGCCAAGCTCGCGCCGGACGATTCGGTGATTGAGATTGGCCCCGGGCTAGGCCCCCTGACCGGAATGCTGCTGGAGATCGTCGGCCACGTTACCGCCATCGAGACGGATCGGCGCTTGATCAAGCTGCTCGAGGAGCGACTCGGCCAGCGCGAAAACCTCACGCTGCAACACGCCGACGCGATGAAGATCGTCCGCAAGACAGAGTTTGACTGGTCCGGCCACAAGCTCGTCGCCAACCTGCCGTACTCGATCGCCTCGCCGCTACTCATCGATCTTGCCGAGTCACCGTGCCGGCCTCGCGCGATGATCGTGACACTTCAACTTGAGGTCGTGCAACGCCTCCTCGCGCAATCGGCCACGAAAGAGTATGGCGTGCTCACGTTGCTGATTGGCCTGCACTACGCGATCGGCGAATCGTTCGTGATCCCGCGAGGCTCGTTTTATCCCGAGCCCAACGTCGACTCCGGCTGCATCGAACTGCTCCACCGTGAGACCCCGCTGCTACTCCCGGAGCTATGCCCGGTTTTCAAAAAAATCGTTAAGCGCGTCTTCGCTGAGCGCCGCAAAAAGATGATGAAGCTACTCAAGCGAGACTGGCCCGAAGCCGCTGTGGTGGAGGCGTTCGACGCACTTGGCCTCGACGAAAAAATCCGCGCCGAGTGCGTCACCCTAGAGCAATTCACCGAACTCACCCAACGCCTGAGCCGCGCCGAGATTGATGAGTGAAGAGATCTTCGACGTCGTCGATGCAAACGACCAAGTCATCGGCCAGCAATCGCGCAGCGAGGTGCACCGGCTTGGCCTGCGGCATCGCGCCATTCACCTGCTCGTCTTCAATGCCAAGGGTGAGTTGTTCCTGCAAAAGCGCTCGATGAAAAAAGACTGCTTCCCCGGCACATGGGACTCGTCCGTCTCGGGCCACGTCGATACCGGCGAAGAATACGACGCCTGCGCCCTGCGCGAGCCGCGCGAAGAGATCGGCCTCGAACTTGCGGCCGTGCCGGAACGGTTGTTCAAGATCGACGCCTGCGAGGCCACTGGCCAGGAGTTTGTCTGGGTGTACCGCTGCGAGCACGAAGGCCCGTTCCAACTCGACCCCGACGAACTCTCCGACGGCGGCTGGTTCGCGCCCAAAAAAATCACCGATTGGATCGCTGCGACCTCCGAGGATTTTGCTCCTGCCTTCGTGCTAATTTGGCAACTGCTGAGGGATAAGTAACAGCCGGTTTTACTTGCGGGAAGGCGAAAGGCATGAGTGACTTCGCGCCGATTTTGCACATGAAATTCTTGAAACTGAAAACTGAAAACCTTCTGGCCAAGCGCTTGGTTTTGGCCACGCTGCTTGTTGCCGCGACGACGGTTGCTCTCGCCGATTGGCCGCAGTTTCGAGGGCCGCTTGGCTCGGGGCATATTCCGAAAGGGAGCAAACTACCAAGCGCCTGGAGTGAGGGAAAAAACATCGCCTGGAAAGTGGCATTGCCAGGCCGGGCTTGGTCGTCGCCGGTGGTTTTTGGGGACAAAATATGGCTCACGACCGCCGACGAAAAAGGCAACAAACTCACCGGTCTTTGCGTTGATGCAAACAACGGGAAAATCATTTTTGAAAAACAGCTTTTTCACATTGCCGATCCGCAGTTCGCGCACAAGTTTAACAGCTACGGTTCACCGACGCCGGTCGTTGAGGCGGGGCGCGTGTACCTGACGTGGGGCTCGCCCGGCACAG
>JASLKI010000106.1 GCA_030747575.1 Verrucomicrobiota bacterium
GAGTAGCTTCCATGGCTTTGAGGTGGTGGCCAGGTCGTTGGTCAGCCAGTGGAGTTGGTTGGTGTCCTTGGAAAAGTTGTGGTGCGCATACCACGGGTTGTAGAGCACCGAAACGTGCGCGTCGCCGACATCGAACGAGTAGAAATGTTCCGTGCCGGAAAAAGGGTAATCCAGGTTTGGAGGTTTCAAACCGAGGGTGGGAAGGTTGTTCGTTGGTAGATGAAACGCATTCAGGTAGGCTGCGTCACCGTGGTAGAGTTCATGGTTCCCTATAGTTGTAAAGTACGGGACAGATTTCAAGTGATTCTTAAAGGCGCTGAAATGGCGAAAATCATTATAATAGTTTGGAGGGCCAGATTTAAAATTATAAACGATGTCACCTGCGTGTAGGATGGCGTCTGGTTGATTATCACGGATCACCTTGGCGAACTTGTGTTGAAGAAGGTTTCCACTGCCAGAGTCGCCAAGCAGCATCAACCGGACGGGGCCTCTGGAATTTAGGGTCTTGAACGAAGTGGTTTTCGAGAAACGCGGGATTTCCCCAGCAACCCCACCGACCCGGTAGTGGTAGGTTGTGTTAGGCTCTAGATCGATGAGTTGCAGCACATGGTTGGTCGTTAGTATTTCGCTCTCGATCCGCTTGCCAAGTGATGTCGTAAGCCCGTACTCGACAACGGAGGTTGTAGGCTTGAGGGTTTGCCAGGCAATCTTGGTATCGGTCGTTGTGGTACTTTCGATAACCGGACCGCGTACGATATTAGCCAATAACTCAACATGAAACGCAAACCCATTGCTGTTTACTGAGTCGTCATGTGCCTGGACGGCAAGAATGTTTTCTCCTTTCACAAGAAGCTGCTTGTACGGTTCGAGATCAATCAACTCTGGATTCCCTCGGTAGTGAGCACTTGCTAAAGCGTTGAATGGTACCGGTTGACCGAGTTCGCCAGCCAACCCACGCCGAGCTATCTCGGTGCCGTTCAGGTAGGCGACGAAACCATCGCGGTAATCGACCCGAATCACTAGCGACTTTATCCATTGCTCATCCTGTAGTGTGAATTTCTTACGTAGGAAAAGAGAGTGGTATTTTCCTGGCATTTCCCAAAGTGTCGTGGGGGCATCGTATCTACCATAGCCGATGCTGAAGCCGGAACGGCCCTCTTTCCAGTGGGCGTCTTCAAAAGCCAGTTCCCGCCAGGCAGCGGTAGGGGCGGAGGCCTCAGTTTTGCCCTCAAGGTACTTCCAGTTGGAATAATCGGAGACAAGGCTCTCGCCCCTGCCCGAAATGGCCAAGAGGAGCAACCCGCACAGTGTCAATTGCTTGAATGGCACGGGGCGGAGTGTAGGACCCGCTTTGCCGGGGTCAATATTGCGTTTTGGCCAAGCGCCGGGCATAACCGCGTCCCGCTTGCCCAAGTGCGGTGGGCGGATCGGTCTCCGAATCGTAAAAAACACGATTAAAGTGCTTTACAACGTGGTTTTTGCTGGTACGTTGCCCCGCCTTTTCGATGAGAGAAGAGAGGCAAAGAGACTGAAAGGAATGGAAGAGAAGGCTAACACAATCGAAGGATATCGCCTTCATGAGACGGACACCGGTTCTGCGGATGTCCAAGTTGCGCTGTTGACACAGCGGATCAACCACCTGACCGAGCACCTGAAGAGCAATAAGAAGGATCACGCCTCACGGCGCGGCCTGCTCATGATGGTGGGTCGCCGTCGCCGCCTGTTGGACTATGTCCACCGTCACGACGCGAACCGTTATCGATCACTGACCCAGCGCCTCAAGCTGAGGCACTAGAGTCGCACGGGTCAATTCGACCCTTCTTTTCAAAGAGATTTTTGGCAACGCCATGCCGGTGGGAAATGTCCATCCGGCGGATTGGAAATAGCGGCCCGATCCCCTGTTGCCCGAGACTGAGCCGCGTGAATCGTCGTGTTCGTTGGTTCTGAGCATTTCATTCAGCCGCCCGGCCATCGGGAGTTTGAGTGAAGTTCTCTGTGCTGGCGACCGTGACAATAAGGAAAGATAAACATGTCACATAAAGTAACCGCCAAAGTTGGCGGCGCAGAGATTCATATTGAATCCGGCAAAATAGCCAAACAAGCGGACGGCTCAGTAACCGTCCAACTCGGAGACACCATTGTCCTGGTTGCTGCCTGCGGTTCATCCAAGCCCCGTCCGGGTCTGGACTTTTTCCCGCTCACGGTCGATTACCGTGAAAAGGCCGCTGCAGCCGGTCGTTTTCCAGGAGGGTTCTTCAAGCGCGAAGGCCGCCCCTCCGAGAAGGAAATCCTGACCTGCCGGATCACGGATCGCCCGATCCGGCCGCTATTCCCCAAGGGGTATTTCAACGAGGTGCAAGTCCAGACCCTGCTGCTCAGCGCAGACGGGGAGAACGACTCGGACATCCTGTCGATAAACGGAGCCTCGGCGGCGTTGATGATCAGCGATCTGCCGTTTGCCGGGCCGATCGGCGCGGTTCGTGTCGGCCGCATCGATGGCGCGTTCGTCGCCAACCCGACCCACGAGCAGATGGAGTCAAGCGACCTCGATTTGGTTTACGTCGGCAATGAGTCGAACATGGTCATGTTCGAGGGCGCAGCCGATGAAATCGCGGAAGCTGATTTTCTTGAGGCGCTGAAGTTTGGTCAGGAGTCGGTTGCGCCGCTCGTCGCGGCACAGAAGGAGCTTTGTGCTGCTGTTGGCAAGGCCAAGCGCGAGTTCATCCCGCGAGTGGTGGCGCCGGACGTTATGGCGGAGGCGGAGTCGATCATATCGGATCGTATCACCGATGCACTGCTCATTCAGGCCAAGCTCGAGCGTGAGGCTGCGTGCAACGCTCTTAAGGATGAGATGGCGGAGAAGCTCACCGAGAAATTCGGAGAGGAAGCCATCACCGGTTTCATGGTCGGTGAGGCGTTTTACAGCATCCAAAAGGCCGCCGTGCGAAAGCTCGTGCTAGATGACGGCAAGCGGCTCGATGGCCGCGGCTACGACGACATGCGCCTACTCACCAGCGAGGTAGGCATGATCCCCCGTACGCACGGCTCCGGCCTGTTCTCCCGAGGCGAAACCCAGGGTCTGTCGCTTGTCACGCTCGGCACAACCGATGACACGCAGTCGTATGACGCCTATACCGGAGGCCCGAGCGAAAAGCGGTTCATGCTGCACTACAACTTCCCGCATTTTTCCGTCGGCGAAACCGGTCGCATCATGGGTCCGGGCCGTCGCGAGATTGGTCACGGCGCATTGGCTGAGCGATCCATCGCCCCGGTCATCCCGAACATCGAGGACTTCCCGTACGCGGTTCGCATCACAGCGGAGATCATGGAGTCCAACGGCTCCACGTCAATGGCCGCTGTCTGTAGTGGCACGCTGGCGCTGCTCGACGCGGGTGTCCCGCTGAAGCGCTCCGTGGCCGGCATCAGCATTGGCCTCTGCACGCGCACCAACGACAACAAGGAGATCGAGGATTACAAACTGCTCACCGACATCATCGGGTGGGAGGACGCGTTCTGCGACATGGACTGCAAAATCGCTGGAACCGACCAGGGTATTACCGGATTCCAACTCGACCTCAAGTTGCAAGGCATCCCTCAGTCGATCATGGAGGAGGCCATCGCCAAGGCCAAGACGGCTCGCACCGCGATTCTATCCAACATGAATGGCTGCTTGTCAAAGGAGCGTGAAGAGATGAGCCCGTACGCGCCGCGCATCGTGACCATCCAGGTTGACCCGTCGAAGATTGGCGAGTTGATTGGCCCGGGCGGTAAGAACATCAAGCGCATCGTCGAGGAGTCCGGTTGCGAGATCAACATCGAGGACGATGGCCGCGTGTTGGTTTACTCCATGTCAGCCGAGGGTCTGCAGGTGGCCAAGGAGTGCATCGACGGCATCACCGCCGAGGTCGAGGTTGGCAAGCTTTACCGGGGCAAGGTTGTTTCCATCAAGGACTTCGGCTGTTTCGTCGAGGTGTTGCCTGGCAAGGACGGCCTGGTGCACATCAGCGAGTTGGCCAACTTCCGCGTCAAGAAGACCGAGGACATCGTCAAGGACGGCGACGAAATCTGGGTCAAGTGCATCGGCGTGGACGACAAGGGCCGCGTCAAGCTGTCGCGCAAAGCCGCGATGGAGGATCGCAAGGCTGAGTTCAGCGACGACGAGGACGGTGACAAGCCGGCCAGCGACGACTCCGAGGAATAAAAGTCGGCAGGCGATAAAAAGCATTTCAGGCGGGCCAGTCGGCCCGCCTTTTTTGTGCCCATGGTCAGGCGCATGGCCGTCAAAAGGAAACCTTGTCCACCGCTTGGCCAACGGCTACGCTGCGCCTCGTTCCGCGAGGCAGGCTCCAAAAAGCGCTTGGTCAAGCGGCCCGAAACAACCCAAACGAACTTCCAAATGAATTCATCCATCCGCATTAAATTGTCAATTATGATGTTCCTCCAGTTCTTCGTCTGGGGGGCATGGTTTACAACGCTTGGCTTGTCGTTGGCCAGTAACGGCCTGAGCGACATCATCGGTGCAGCTTTTCAAGCCGTTCCGATAGCCGCCATGATTGCACCGTTGTTCCTTGGTTTAATTTCGGATCGGTTCTTCAACTGCGAAAAGACGATGGGCGTGTTGCACATCATCGGTGGTGTGCTGTTGTTTTCGGCCCCTTCGCTGATAGCCAACGGTCAAGGAGGGGCTCTGAGTTGGATTATAATGATTCACATGCTTTGCTATATGCCAACTCTTGCCCTGAGCAACACTGTGGCTTTTACAAACATCGATGATCGCAACAAGTTTCCCGCATTGCGCGTATGGGGAACGATTGGGTGGATTGTTGCCGGCTTGATTGTTGGCGGATTGGGGATGTCGAGCAGTCCCAAAATTTTCACATTAGGCGCCGTCTCAGGAATCGTTCTTGGCGTGTTCTGTTTCTTTATGCCGAAGACGCCGCCGCCGGGCAAAGGCAAGCCGGTTAATCTCTCCACGATCTTGATGCTCGATGCATTCAAGATGCTCTGCAATGTTCCATTTCTGATATTCATCATCTGCTCGGCTATGATCTGTGTGCCGTTGGCGTATTACTTCGCCTACACATCGGTTTATCTTCCTCAAATCGGTTTTCAGGCCCCGGCTTCCACCATGGCGCTGGGCCAGGTATCCGAAATATTCTTCATGCTGCTCGTCCCGTTTTTCTTCCGGAAGCTGGGCGTCAAGATCATGATTTTAATCGGGATGCTGGCGTGGGTTGCGCGCTATGCACTATTCGCAGTGGGTGCACCGGATCAGGTGGTCTGGATGATTATGCTCGGCGTGGTGCTGCACGGCATCTGTTACGACTTTTTCTTTGTTACGGGGTTCATGTACACGGACAAACGAGCACCCAAGGAGGTTCGCAGCCAGGCGCAGGCTCTCCTTGTGTTCTTCACTCAGGGCGTTGGAATGTTTTTTGGTTACAAAATAGCCGGCGCCAAGTTTGAAGCGGTGAAAGAAAGCTCCAATGCTCTTGCCGGTGCCATTGAGACACCAGTTTTTGGTTTTTGGGAGTCTTTCGGGAAAATGTTACTGACAGAGAAGCCGAGCGTTGATGGCTCGCTCATCCAGGATGCTATGGTGAACTGGAAAACATTCTGGATGTTTCCTTGTATGATGGCACTTGCTGTTGCAGTCCTCTTTGCTGTGGCGTTTTGGGATAAGGTCAAACAGGAGGACGCTCCAGTAGAACAAAGCGAATAATTCCGAAAAATAATTATATGATGAATCAAACTAATAGACGTGAGTTTTTGAAGAATGCTTCGTTGGCCGTGGGCGCGATGGGCATGGCCGGGTGCCAAAGCTTGGGTGGTGGTGGCAAGCCGCTCTACGGCATTTCGCTGGCGCAGTGGTCGCTGCACAAGACACTGTTTGCGAAGAAACTTGACGCGCTCGATTTTGCCAAGGCCACCCGCGAGGAGTTCGGAATTGATGCCATCGAGTACGTGAACCAGTTCTTCAAGGATAAGGCCAACGACGAGGCCTACCTTGGTCAGTTGAATTCGCGAGCCGCTGATCATGGGGTAAAGAGCCTGTTGATCATGGTTGATGGTGAAGGATCGCTTGGTCACGGCGACACTGCCGAACGTAACAAGGCGGTTGAGAACCATCACAAATGGGCCGACGCGGCCCGGTTCCTCGGTTGCCACTCCATTCGGGTGAACGCTGCCACAACCGGTAGCGGTAGTTTTGAGGAGAAGCAGAAGCTTGCCGCCGACGGGCTGCGCAGTTTGTCCGAGTATGGGGCCAAGCTTGACCTCAATGTGATAGTGGAAAATCATGGGGGCCTGTCTTCCAACGGTGCCTGGCTGGCCGGCGTGATGAAGATCGTTGATCTGCCCAATTGCGGCACATTGCCGGACTTTGGGAATTTCCACATCGGCGATGGGAAGATGTACGACCGTTACACGGGCGTGGCCGAGTTGATGCCTTTTGCCAAGGCGGTTAGCGCGAAGTCGCACGACTTCGACGAGGAAGGTAACGAGACGCACACCGACTACCGCCGAATGATGAAGATCGTGCTCAATGCCGGTTACCGGGGCTACGTTGGAATCGAGTACGAGGGTGGTAAACTCAGCGAAGCCGAAGGCGTCCTCGCCACGAAAAAGCTGATGGAAACTGTTCGCGACGAACTATCCTGAGCCGACACCGAATCAATTCAGTAGAAGGGAGCCATGAGGCTCCCTTTTTCTTTGCCTTATTGTCGATTGTGGTGCGGTGTGTTGTCGAGGTTCCAGCGCTTGGCTGCAGCGTCTTTACGGGCCTGATCTCTGACGAGTTGGGCTGCGAGGTCGATGCGTTTCTCGGCGGTGACGTGGCCGTCGACAAACAAAATTTCGGCTCGATCGCTATGTAGCGGCAATGGCCATTGGCGTTCCTCGTACATACCAATGAAGCCGCTCCAGTTTCGGTCGCCCTTCCGCTTGAGATCCCAGTTACTGTCACCAAGCGCGATCATCTCGCTGGGAACCTCGACTTGGTTGGGTTTGGTTTCACCCCAGTTGGGATGCCCTTTGTAGACGCCCATGCCCTGGTTTGGGATCATACCCGCCCAGGCGCCCCAGACGTTGTAACCGTAACTCATAAAACTGCTGCCGCCAGGGATGAGGCGCACCTCGCCCTTTAGATAGCCATCCTCGGCCGGTTGGCTGCCCTTGAATTTCACCTTCCACTGGGCCATATCGGGGGCCGAGGGGCATTTGAAAAGCTCGGTGCTCTTGCTGCTGGCCCCACCGAGGTATTGGCGGATTTGCGACGGCCAGATCCACGTGGAACCACGGTTGCCGTTGATGCCGACTGGGTAGTGCCCGAAGTCATCCGAAAACGCGATGAGGCCGATCCCCATCTGCCGCAAATTACTCGAACATTTAGCGCCGGTGGCCTTGCTTTTGGCCTTGGCCAATGCAGGCAGTAACATGCCGGCAAGGATCGCGATGATGGCGATCACCACCAGTAATTCGATGAGTGTGAAGCCAAGCCGGTTCTGCCGCAGTTTTTGCATCGGATTGAACAGCGGCAGTCTGTTCCGCTTGGCGAAGTGGCGCAAGTCTTTTGCCTACTTCTCGATGATGAGGTTATCGCGGAGCTTGCCGTCTGCATCGTAGGAGCGGTACACGAGGCGGTTACCGTTGATCTGGATGTCGAGCACTTGGAAGGTGGAGACGTTGGTCATGCCGAACTCGATGTATTCGCGCGGGTCCTGCTCGTAGAACTTGGTGCCGGAGACGGAGACGATGTACACGGTGCCATCGGCGGTGCTGTCGGCTTTTTTTTGGTCCTTCATCGGGTAGGTGCGCAGATAGGCGTGGTCGTGGCCCTGTAGCGCCATGTCGAGGTGGTATTTGTCGAACAGTGGTGTCCAGTGGTCACGAATGCTGGGATTGTCGCGATCCGGGGAGGAGGAATAGGCGGGGTGATGGTAGACGGCGAATTTCCAGGTGGCCTTGCTGTTTTTTAGCACGTTCTCGAGCCAGGCGGATTGGCTTTCGGGGGTCAGGTTGCTGTCTAGCACGAAGAATTCGGCGTTGCTGTACTTGAAGGTGTACGCCCGCTCCGGCTCGACTTTTTCCGGGCCGTTTTTTGGGAGGTCAAACATCTGCAGATACAGGCCGGGGTGGCCGCCTTGGTTTTCGTGGTTGCCGATCGCGGGGACGACCGGTCGCCGGTCGTAAATGCCGCGCGCGTTATGGAACAGGCTGTCCCAGTCGTCGCGTTCGTTGCCGCGATTCACGAGGTCGCCGGCCATGATATAAAATGCCGCATCGGGCCGCTGTCGGAATGCGTCCTGAACCAAGCTGCCCCAGCGGTAGAGGCCGTTCTGCGCGTCGCCCATGTACACGAATGAGAACGGCTCGGTCCGTTCCGGAGCGGTGGTGAATTCGGCCATCTCCGACCAGCCATCGTCCGAGCCGTCGCCGACGGAGTACAGGTAGGTCGTATCCGGCTCGAGGCCGGTGAGGGTGGCCGTGTGCCGGTGGACGATCGGGTCGTTCAGCAGATTGGCATCCTCCATCTTGAACGTCCCGGCCTTGGTCCGCTTTGGCCGGGCCGGCTGGAATCGGTTGTAGGCTGATTTTTTTACCCACTGCACCTGGCCCTTGTCCACGCCCATCCCTGTGCGCCATTGGATGGTTTGGGTCGTCTGCGGGTCGCCGCTCCACGTCAGGATGATTTGGTCCGGCTTGGCCAGGGCCGGGTGGTTCGTGTTGTTGAACAGGTTGATGAGCTTGGCGTCATCGCGGCTTTCGTATTGGGTGCGGATCACGGTCAGTCCGGAGAGTATGCCGGGCAGCACAGGCAGTTCGGGCATCGCTTCGGGACGGTCGACGAACGGCTGGAGTCCGTCCTTGAGTGCGCCCACACGGAGTTGCCCGGGGTAAAGTTCGGTGACTTCCAGCTTCGTTTCTTTCGTGAGCGGCATTAGTGCTACGATGTAATGGGAATTCCCGCCGGTGAGCGAGTTGACGCCAAGCCCGATCTTGCCAGCCTCGAAGTCTTTCATCCAAAAATCCACCTCCGTGCCTTGTATCGTGATTTTGAAGCCCATTGGCTTGAAGTCGCGTTTCTTCAGCCAGAACGGTTTGTCTCCCATGGCCGCGTCGCGGATGATGATCACTTTCACGGGTACGTTGACACGGAATGTGACGTGTTCTGTCCCCAGCGTGTTGAGTTCCTTTTCAGTCAGCAGCGACTTGGCTTTGGCGGCGTCCATCGCGAGCAGATCCTTCTGTGGGATTGTTTTGCGGAAGCGATCGACGATTCCGGCCACCGTGTCGTGCACCGACGGATGCAGGCCGACGTGCGCCTGGCTAAGCGCGGCAGTGAACAAAAGAGCGGCCAGAGCGGTGTGCGGACGATATTTTTGAGTATAATGAACCATGTGATTTACAAGCGGATACGACAGCGTAAAGGCCATCGTGCCGGTCGGCGGGCGGGCACGCTATGCCACATGGCCAAGCGATGCACGTTCAAACAGATGAGCGCTTGGCCAAGCGGCGTGAAAACGGGATTGCATCGCTTGGCCACGCATGCAACATCCGCCGTGAACCGTTGGCAGTGCATGAACCGTGCGGCCAACGGAAACAGGGAACCATGCTGAGCATTTACGGAAATTCTTCCGGCCGATTTTGTGACGGCGTCAGTCGCCGAAACTTTATCAAGATTGGCGGCTTGGGCATGGGCGGCCTGGCGTTGCCGGAGCTGCTGCGGGCCTCCGCATCCTCGGGCGGCGGCAAGCGCGAAAAGTCCATCATCATGATTTACCTGCCCGGCGGCCCGCCGCATCAGGACATGTACGACCTGAAGATGGATGCGCCGAGGGAGATTCGCGGCGAGTTCAAGCCGATCCGTACCGCTGTGCCGGGCATTCACATCAGCGAGATGCTGCCACTGATCGCCAGGCAAATGCACCGGGCGACGCCGATCCGCTCCATCGTCGGCGCGCGTGACGAACACTCGAACCACATCTGCTTCACAGGCCACACGCTCGGTTCGCAAAAACCGGCGGGAGGTTGGCCCACCTTTGGCGCGGTGATCTCCAAGCTGCAGGGGACGCGGAACCCGTCGCTGCCGCCGTTCGTCGGGCTCGAGCCGAGGATGAAGCATCGTCCGTACAATGCCGCTAAGCCCGGTTTTTGTGGCGTGGCGCACAAGTCGTTCCGGCCCGAGGGCGACGGCAAGGCGGACATGACGCTCAAGGGTATCAGTCTCGACCGGCTGAAGGACCGGATGGGGTTGCTGCAGAGTTTCGACCAGTTTCGTCGCGACGTCGATACTGCCGGATTGATGGAGGGGATGGATGCCTTTAACCAGCAGGCGTTTGGCATCCTGACCTCAAGCCGCCTGGCCGAGGCGCTTGACCACACCCTCGAACCTAGGCGCACGATCGAGATGTACGGCAAGGGTGACACCGGCATCCGCGGCGATGCCGCGCCACGCATCCTCGAGCAATTCCTCGTCGCCCGTCGTTTGGTCGAGGCCGGCGTGCGGGTGGTCACCGTGGCGTTCAGTTTTTGGGATTGGCACGGTAACAACTACGGCAACGCCCGCAGCGACATGCCGATGTTCGACCAGGGCGTCTCGGCGCTCATCCGGGATTTGCACGATCGCGGCCTCGACAAAGACGTGGCCGTCTGCGTGTGGGGCGAGTTCGGTCGAACGCCGAAAATCAACAAGGACGGCGGCCGCGACCATTGGCCGCGCGTCTCGTGCGCGCTGCTGTCCGGCGGCGGCATGAAACACGGCCAAGTGATTGGCGCGACCGACCGCTTGGGCGGCGAAGCCTCCGAGCGGCCGGTGCATTTTATGGAGGTGCTGGCCACGCTGTACAATCACGTCGGCATCGACACCGACACAGCCACGCTGCCCGACCTCACCGGCCGGCCGCACTATATCACCGACGGCCACAAGCCGATCCGCGAACTAATCTGACTCTGCTTGGCCAAGGTCACCACCATCTGTAACTGGGATCCGGTTTCGGGCCGGTGTAGTTCCAGTTGTACGCCTCCTTGGGAAACTCGAAAAACTCGGTGTGACCGTCGCCGAGCAGCACGTTGAATCGATACTGGTCGTGGTAGTTGTGCCACTGGCTCCGGAGGTGCGTTTTTTTTCGGTCCGCCCACCACGGCCAGTCGCCGGTCACCAGCTTGTTCGACGGGCTGCGGCTCATCTCGGACGACTTCATCGGGCGACGCGAGCTGCGCAAGTCGTAGTTGGAATCGCCAGTGACATGCTGGATGCGCAGCGTCTCCACCGACCACACGGTCAGGTAACTGTTGCCCCAGCCGTCGTAGCAGCTCCGGATTTTTTTCGGGAACTTGTCGGTGTGCAGCGAGTCGCCCTTGTCGGCCGGGCAGTGGAACACGCCGAACGAAGGCGCGTAGGCGTTGAGCGGCCGCTTCTCCGGTTTCACCAAGCCGCCGTGCAGGGTCATTTCGCCCTTTTTGCCGCCGAGCGCGCCCCACTGCGAATAGGCCGGGTAGTAGTCCTCGTTGTCATCGACATACATGGCAAACGCCAGTGCATGCTGGTGTAGGTTGCTGTTGCAGCGGGCGGCCTTGCTTTTCTCTTTGGCCCGGCCAAGCGCGGGCAGGAGCAGCGAGGCGAGGATGGCAATGATCGCGATCACGACCAGCAACTCGATCAGCGTGAAGCCATTCCGTCGTGGAGCAATTTTTCCCATTGAGACGAACCGAAAATCTACCGGGCTGCCGGGTGCGCGGCAAGTGGCAAACCGGCTGCGCTTGGCCAAGCGAAACCCGCCGATTGACATTGCGTGGTTCTCCACGGACATTAACCGGCTTTTGGAGATGCAAACCAAGGTGAATCGATTGTTGTTAACCGGAGCCGCGCTGGCTTCGCTGGGTGGCTTGGCCGAGGCCGAGTTATCGTTCGAGAAACAGGTTCAGCCGGTGCTCGCATCGGCCTGCCTGAGCTGTCACGGCGAGAAAGATGACAAGGGCGAGCTTCGACTCCACACCCATGAAGGGCTGCTGGAGGGTAGCGAGTATGGCAAGGTCGTCGTGCCCGGCAAGCCGGAGAAAAGCTCGCTTTACACCTCCACCGTACTGCCGCCGGACGACGACGACATCATGCCGCCCAAGGGCGAACTGCTCACGAGCGACCAGGCTAACGTGCTCAAGGAATGGATCGCCGCCGGGGCCAAGTGGCCGGAGGGGCTGGTCATCCAGCAGGTGCGCCGGATCGATTTTGCCAAGGATATCAAACCGATTTTGGAGTCGTCCTGCGTGAGTTGCCACCGCGAGGGGCACGACAAGGGCGACTTGCGGCTCGACGAGCGCGAGCACGCCTACGAGGCCGGCGAATACGGCACGGCGGTCGTGCCATTCGACCTGGAGAAAAGCACGCTTTACCAGAGTGTGACGCTGCCGGCCAACCACGACGACCTGATGCCGCCATCCAACAAGGGCGGCCCGCTGCCGCAGGAGCAGCTCGACCTGTTGCGCGACTGGATCGTGCAGGGCGCCGCCTGGCCCGAGGGGCTGAAACTCGAGCAGACCCGCCGCGACACCGGCAAACAACCCGTCGCTGGCGGAAGCCTCGCCGCCGCGCCCAAGGTTGTCATCGACATACGCACGAAGACGATCGAGAAGCTCATCAGGCAACTCGAGCCAACCATGAAGCCGTACGAGGAGGAGATTCCCGGGACCGGCGTCAAGTTTGAGATGGTGCCCATCCCGAGTGGCGAATTCGTGATGGGCAGTCCCGCCGATGAACCCGGCCGGAAGGCAACCGAGGGGCCGACGCACACGGTGAAGATCGCGCCGTTCTGGATGGGCAAGACGGAGACCACGTGGAACACCTACACCCTGTTCATCTACGAGGAGGAGGAACGAATGGTGATGAAGATTCGCGGCTACAAGCCGGAACTCAACGCCGTCTCCGATGCCGTCGCTCGGCCAACCACGCCGTACGTCGAGATGAGCTTCGGGATGGGCACCGACGATTTCCCGGCGATCAGCATGACCCAGCACGCCGCCAACACCTACTGCAAATGGCTTACCGCCAAGACCGGCCACTACTACCGCCTGCCGACCGAGGCCGAGTGGGAGTACGCCTGCCGCGCCGGCACCACCACGATGTACAGTTTCGGTGACGATCCCGCATTGCTCGGCGAGCACGCCTGGCACGAGGGCAACAGCGACTTCAAGTACCAAAAAGTCGGCACGAAAAAACCCAACCCGTGGGGCCTGCACGACATGCACGGCAACGTGTCCGAGTGGGCGCTAGACCAGTTCGTCCCGGGAATTTACGCAACATTCAAGGAGGCCGTCTCCAACCCGTTCGAATACGGCAAGTCGCTCTACCCCCGCGTCGCGCGCGGTGGCTCATGGATGGACAAGCCGCAGGGACTGCGCAGCGCCGGCCGTATCGCGTCCTCGGCCGACTGGAAGTTCCAGGATCCGCAGTTGCCCAAGAGCATCTGGTACCACACCGACGCCCAATTCCTCGGGTTTCGCGTGATTCGGCCGCTGATCGTCCCCTCGGCCGAGGATATGCATAAGTATTGGACAACCGAGGGTGAGCCGGATTAAGCTGCCTCCCGGTTCCTTTCCAATTTTGAACAAAAACCGTCTAATGAAACACAACAATAATATCGAAAAAAACGACTCACGGCTGGATCGCCGTGGTTTTCTCAAGTCCAGTTCAGCGATCGCTGGCAGTGCGGTGGCGTTGGGCAGCCTGTCCATCGAGCGCGGCGCGTTTGCTCAGTCCAGTGATACGATCAAGGTGGCACTGGTCGGCTGCGGCGGCCGTGGCTCCGGAGCGGCCAACCAGGCACTCAGCACCGCGGGCGACGTCAAGCTCGTCGCCATGGCCGATGCCTTCAAGGATCGCATGGACGGCAGCCTCAAGGGATTACAAAAAAATCACGGCCTGAAAGCGGACGTGAAAGAGGAGAATAAGTTCATTGGTTTCGATGCCTACAAAAAAGCCATCAGCATGGCCGACATGGTGATCCTGGCGACGCCCCCGGGCTTTCGGCCGATCCATTTTGCCGAGGCGATCAAGCAAGGCAAGAACGTCTTCATGGAGAAGCCGGTGGCCGTCGACGGCAAGGGCGTTCGCCAAGTGTTGGCCGCCGCCGCAGAGGCCAAGAAGAAAAACCTCAAGGTCGGCGTTGGCCTGCAGCGCCATCATCAGCTTGGCTATCAGGAAGTCATCAAGCGCATTCAGGACGGTGCCATCGGCGATATTGTCTCCGCACGCGCTTACTGGAACGGCGGCGGCGTCTGGGTGCGTGACCGCAAGGGCTTTGAGCAGAGAGCTGGACGCAAGCTCACCGAGATGGAATACCAGATGCGCAACTGGTACTACTTCGTCTGGCTGTGCGGCGACCACATCGATGAGCAGCACATCCACAATCTTGACGTCATCAACTGGGTTAAGGGCACCCATCCGGCGAGTTGCCAGGGACTGGGCGGGCGCGAGGTTCGTACCGGCATCGACCATGGCGAGATTTTTGACCACCACGCCGTCGAGTACAAATACCCGGATGGCAGCTACATGTTCAGCCAATGCCGCCACATCCGTAACTGCTGGAACAGCGTGTCCGAGCACGTGCAGGGGACCAAGGGCCGGGCGACCGTGAGCGGCCCGCATGCATTGTCCGGCAATGACGGGAAACAAACCTGGCGCTTCCCAGGTGGCGGCAAAAATCCATACCAGCAGGAGCACGACGACCTGTTTGACGCCATCCGAAACGACAAGCCGTACAACGAGGCATTCTACGGCGCACACAGCACGCTGACTTCCGTGATGGGCCGCATGGCCACCTATTCCGGCAAAATGGTTACCGCTGATGAGGCGTTGAACTCCCAGGAAAACACCATGCCGGAAGTGCTCGGCTGGGAGGCGGCTCCGCCGACCCTGCCGGACGAAGACGGTCGCTACTCTATCCCCGTCCCGGGCAGAACCCGCTTCGCCTAGGTCAAGCGGTAGGTGGGGCGTGCTGTTCCAGCGCGCCGCCGGGGCCAGTAGAATCCCTCGGCCAAGTGCAGCGGCTAACCGGCCGCCGGCAGGAGGATGCTGAATGTGGTGCCGGGGGGGCTTGGCTTGATTTTGATGCGGCCGGCGTGGGACTCGACAATGCGCCCGACGATGGCCAGGCCAAGGCCGGTTCCGCCCGACTTGCTGGTGTTGAGCAACGAAGTGAAGGCGCGCTCGCGCGTCTCGGCGTCCATCCCGCAGCCGGTGTCGGTGAACTCGATGCGGATGTGAGTTGGCTCCGGTGCCGACTTCGGCAGGTGGATGGCCCGCGTCTCGATGGTTAGGCGGCCGCCATCCGGCATGGCCTCCAGCGCGTTGAGGGTGAGATTCAAAAACACCTGACTCAGCTGCGGCGCATCGGCACTCATCTGCGGCAGGGCCTTGGCCAAGCGCGTTTCCAACTCGACTTTTTGCTGCGCTATTTTTCGGCGCACGAGGATGCTCAGGTCGTTGATGAGCTTGTTGACGTCGGTGGGCTGGAGTTGCGGCTCGGCGTTGCGGGCGAAGGTGAGGATCTGCTCGACGATGGTGTTCAGGTGATCCATTTTTTCGCCTATGATCCGTACGTCCTCGGCGCGCGGGTCGTCTGCCGGAAACTCAAGACCAAGTGAGTGGTATAGCATCTTGAGGACGGTGAGCGGGTTGCGGATCTCGTGCGCCACCTCGCCGGCGAGCAGGCCAAGCGCGGAGAGCTTTTCGTTTTGCCGAAGCAATTCCTCCGACTCGACGATGCGGTCGAGCAGCCGCGCCTTCTCGATGGCGATGGCGGACAACTCGGCCAGTGCCATGGCGATGCGGATTTCGTCGTTGGAGAAAACGTAGGCGTCGGCCTTGTAAATGTTGAGCGTGCCGATGGCGCTCCCGCCGAAAACCAGCGGCACGCTCAGCAGGGCGACGAGCCCCTCCTCGCGCGCCATGTTCTGCTGCTGGTAAGCGTTGGAAGTCTGGATATTCTCGATCTGAAGCGGCTTCATGCGGTGCACCACCGCGCCGAGAAAGCTGTCGGACACGACGACGTCCGACTTGTTGAGGTAGGCTTCCCCGGCGCCGTGTGAGGCACCAAGGGCCAACAGGTCGCCGCTCTCGTCGAGGAGCTGCAGCGCGCTGGTCCGGGCGCTCATCAGGCTGCACGCCTCGCGGGTGATGGCGGTCAGCGCATCGTCGAGATCAACGGCGGAGTTGATCGCCTGGCCGACGGTGATGAGCGACTCGAACAGTTCTGCCCGGATGCGAGACCTCTCGTACAGAAAGGCGTTGTGAATGACCGTGGCCGCCTGGCTGGCCAACTCAGTCAGTAGCGCCTGGTCGGTTTCGGAAAAGGCGTTTAGCTGGTCGGAATCCACATTGATCACGCCGCGAATGGAGCCGTTGACCTCTAGTGGCACGGCCAACTCGGAACGGGTGTGACCGTGAATCTGGACGTAGCGGGCGTCCTCTCGCACATCCGGCACGAGAGCTGTTTTGCCCTGTTGGGCCACCCAGCCGGTGATGCCTTCGCCGATGCGCAGCTTCAATCTCAAGGAGCCGTCCGGCAGCCCGTGCGCGGCCTGTATCTCGAGTAACCTGTCGGTGGGGTTGATGAGCACGACCGAGCCGGTGGTGGCACCTACGAGGTCAACCGCCTCGCGCACGATGAGCCCAAGTGCCTCCTGTTGGTCGAGGGCCGAGTGGATGACCTTGCTTACCTGATAAAGCCGCTGGAGTTGGGCAGGATCAATGGCTGGATGGATTTTGGTGTTGTCGTTCACCGCTTGGCCAATGATGGAAGCTCGGCAGCCATTTCACAAGGCTACGTCGTTGACACGGTCGGAGGCATGGTGTAACCCAATCAAGTCACTTTGTGTATAATGATAAACTTCTGGCTATCGGCTGGCGGATCAACTAATAAAAATGAACACTCAATCCATACTATTCACTATGGTGGCCGCGTTGGTCACTGTCGGCTGCGGACATCACAGTCATCACCGGGATGATGAGAGCCTTACAGGTAAAGTGATCAAGTATCCCTTTCGGATGACCGGTTACGCCATCGGAGCCCCGTTTCACCCGTTCAAATCCGCCCGCAAGGCATTTGACGCCACGGTAGACATTCCCGAAAAAGCGGTGTCGTCGACCTCTGACGCATTGTTTGGTCATGACCATGATCACGATGGTGATCGCCACCACGATGATCGAGACCGTGATGACCGAGACCACGATGACCGAGACCGTGATGACCGAGACCGTGATGACCGAGACCGTGATGACCGGGACCGTGATGACCGGGACCGTGATGACCGGGACCGTGATGACCGGGACCGTGATGACCGGGACCGTGATGACCGGGACCGTGATGACCGGGACCGTGATGATCGAGACCGTGATGCCGAGGACAACGACAGAAAGTCCAAGCGTAAGCGGAGCTAACAGGGGAAGAAAACCCAAAGAGTCAATCGGATAGCAAAGAAAATCCTTTTTAGCATGTTTTGGCCAAGCGGGTTGGCCAAGTGGAGTTTACTCGTACCGAAGCGCCTCGATGGGATTTAGCCGGGAAGCTTTGTAAGCCGGGAACAAACCGGCAATGATCCCTGTAAGGATGCTGAAGGTGAGCCCTATAAAAAGGGCTTCCCACGTGATGATGGGCACGTTCTGCTGGGGAATCAGTTGAGTGAGTAGCCAAATCGTTCCGAACGAAGTGGGTAGGCCTAACAATCCACCCAAAATGGCAAGAGAAGAGCTTTCCATCATAATTTGAATAAAAATTGAAAAGTCATTAGCGCCTAGGGCTTTGAAAGTTCCGATCTCGCGAATTCGTTCGTTGATGCTGGCAAGCATGATGTTCATGACACCGATACCGCCAACGAAGAGACTCAGCGCTGAGATAATGAGCCCAATCAGGTTTGCATTTTTTATGCGTTCCTCTGCGCTAGCAATGCGACTCGCATATGTAGAGAATTCAAAATCCTCAACTCCATTGTGAGTATGCAGGAGGATATTGCGGGCCTGATCCAAAGCTTTCTCCATGTGGGTTAACTCCGCTACCTTGATATCTATATCTGTCAAGTTGGGTTCTGGGGTGTCATCAGTTCCACTGGAGACTTTGAATCTCATCCACATAGTGTTAATTGGAATATAAACTACATTGTTTTTGTGATAAAACCCGTCTCGCCGAAAACGGTATCTGGCATTTCGCCTGGGTCCGGTGCGATCTTTGTGGTTTTGTCTCTCGAGTTCCCTTCGCTTTTGCTCGGCATCGGTCATATACTCGATGAACATTCCTATCACGGTGAACGGTTGCCGGTTAATATGGATGATTTTCCCCACTGGATTGATCTCTTGATCGGTTGATTCCGGATCACCGAACAGTCGATCTCGAATATGGGAGCCAATAACGCAAACCGGTTTTGCTCCCCGCTCATCCAACTCGTTAAAAAATCGTCCGTACTTAAGAGTATGTCGATTCATCTGCAGTACGACCGGCCAGGCCCCAATGAACTCGGAAGGATAGCAACTGCGCCGTTGATATGTGATACGGGCACGGTGCCCCATTTCCGGGGAAACATGAGAAAGCAAGGTGGCCCCTCGTTTGAGTGCATAGACATCATTCAGCGTTTTGCCAGGTGATGTGTCGGCTATATGGTTCTGGTAGTCTGGGGGGTCACTATCGTGAATGAGTACTTTGTTTAGGCCTCCATAAATAATAATATTGTCCCGCATTCCTTTTTCGAGCCCTTCCACGATGGCGGACATAGCCACCACGCTGGCCACGCCTAAAATGATTCCGAGCATCGTTAGTATTGACCGAAACCAGTGAGCGTAGACTTCCTGAAGGCCAAGAATGAACAGGCTAATAAATCTCATCAAATGTCTGCAACGCGTGGTGAGGCAGAATCGAAAAACAGGGGAAGATCGTGCTATGACCATCCCTTATGAAACAGCTGCTATTCGTAGCGAAGTGCCTCAATGGGATCCAGTCTCGAAGCCTTAAAGGCGGGAAATAGTCCTGCAATTATCCCAACACAAGCACTAAATGCGATACCAATGGCTAGTACTTCGGCGGTTATTTGGGGTGTGTTCTCTGTGGGAACCATTTGGGTTAGCAGCCAAACCGAACCATAAGAAGCTGGAATCCCAAATAATCCTCCAAGGAGGGCCAGCGAGAGACTTTCCATAATTATCTGGAGAAACACGATGAACCCCGTGGCGCCCATCGCTTTGAAGGTGCCTATTTCCCGTATGCGTTCATTAATACTGGCAAGCATGATGTTCATGATGCCAATTCCCCCGACAATTAGACTCAATGTGGCTATAATCCCTCTAATGATTTGCGCACTATTCAAGCGTTTGTTGATATTGGTTAATACGCTTTCCTGTGTCCGAAAGGAGAAATCTTGTATGCCATTATGGGAGCGAACCATTACATTCCGAATTTGCCCCATGGCCTTGTCCAGTACATCTACATTTAGGGCCTTAACATCGAAATCACTAAGTTTTGGATCTGGGGCAAAAACTTCCGGCTCTGAAGATTCGCTTTTAGAAAATCTCCCTTTAATTGAACTGGAAGCACTGGAGGTCGCCATGCGAAATTTCATCCACATTGTATTTAATGGAATGTGGGCTACGTTATTTCTTCGCCAATAAGGGTCATGTCTTGAAGAACGACCGAATGATCCACTGCGAGTTGGGCCGCTGCGGGATTGTTGTTGTTGTAATTGGTATTCCCGTTTTCTTCGTTCGGCTTCGTTTTCCATTTTTTTATACATGCCGATAATCTGAAACGGTACATAGTTGATATTGATCTTTTTTCCGACTGGATCAAGTGGCGAGCCATCTGAATTAGTGGGTCCAAATAGACTATCCCGGATATCTGCCCCAATAACGCAAACATTCTTTGCGAGATGATCCTCATAAGGGCTGAAAAACCGGCCAAATTCAATTTCATAGCCTTCCATCTCCATAATGTCAGGCCAGACACCGACAAAGGAGGAAAGATAGGTTCGTTTATCTTTGTAGTTTGCGCGCCCATAGGACCAATGCATTTCTGGGGAAACACATTGTAGCAATGTTGCATTCTTCTTTAGTGCATATGCATCCTGCACAGTTATACCAGGCGAGTAGTCCTGTTTATGTTCCTGATAAGAAGGTGGATCATCCTCATCGATGTTAATCTTATCCGCGCCGCCGTAAACGACCATTTGGTCCTTCATGGCATTCTCCATTCCTTTTACAATTGCAGACATCGTGACGAGGCTCACGATTCCCAGCACCACTCCAAGGATTGTCAACGTGGAGCGGAACCAGTGAGATGCGATTTCCCTTATTCCTATCAGGAGTGTGTTTAACAGGATCATTTTTTTAGTCTGTCAATCATATCTTAATGCCTGAATAGGATCCAGTTTTGCCGCTTTGATCGCAGGGAAAAGACCTGCCAGACTGCCGATGATGACGCTGAAGCTAAACGCGATTGTCATTGCAAAGGCGGTCATCACAGGGGGTGTGGTGTCATCGGCAAAACTGGCTAATGTATTGACTAGCATTGGGGAAATAATCAAACCGGCTATTCCGCCGGCGACTGCAATGACTATGCTTTCAGTCAAGATTTGAAAGAAAACATCCATGTTTGTCGCCCCTATAGATTTTCGGATACCAATTTCTCGGACGCGTTCGGAGATGCTGGAGAGCATAATGTTTATTATGCCAATACCGCCAACCAGCAGGCAGATGCTTGCTATAAACATCCCGCTGATACGCTCATTTTGGATGGACAATCCAATATCGCCGGCAAAACCCTCCTGTGTTTCAAATTCAAAGTCCTCCAACCCGTTGTGGGTTTGCATAAGAACATTGCGAACCTGTTGCAGGGATTTTTCGAGTGTTGAAACATCGTAGATCTTCATCGCGACCGAGGATAAGGATCGGTCCATATTACTTCCCCTGTCATAAGAGGAATCAAGTTTGGATACGAATGTGTTCAGTGGAACCATAATGGTTGAGTTTTTTCTTAAGTAAACCACCATCGCTCTTCCAGAGTTGCGGTCACCGGACCTGAAGGCTGCACCAATATCTCGCTTTTCTGTGGTTTGGCCTGCAGCACGCGCTTCCTCTTTCTTTTTGCGGTCCTCCTCACTCATGTATTCCTTGAACATTCCAATAACTGTGAATGGAATATAATTGATCATGATTTTTTCCCCAACGGGTATAATTTCTTCCCCTTGGTTGTCGTATTCTCCAAATAGTTCATTTCGAATTTGGGAACCTATGATACAGACCGTATTCGCTAGAAGGTCGTCCATGTCCGAGAAAGGTCGTCCGTGTTCCAGTTCGTGCTCTTCAATTTCCATTAAACTTGGCCAGGTTCCTTTTACTGTTGCGTAGCGAGCTCTTTTGCTTTTCTTGCTGATGCGGAGCGACCCTCGATAGCTTCTCTTTTCAATCACGGGAGTCACATTATAAACTAGAGGCGCATTTTTTTGTAATGCGTAGACATCTTTCAATGTCATGCCGTTAGCTTCGTCTTCAAGATGTTTTTGGTAATCAGGCAGATCATCGTTGTCATCCACAATGATTCGTTCCAGTCCACCAGATTCAGCTAGTGAATCCCTAAGTAGATTTTCTTTTCCCTTTACGAAAGCGGACATGGTTACCAGGCTGGCTACACCCAGTATAATTCCGAACATCGTGAGCAGGGAACGAAACCAGTTCGCCCAAATTTCCTTCAATCCACTTTCGATTATCGAACCCAGATTCATGAAGTCATATTACGGGTTAATTGGGATTGCTTCGCTTTAATTTCTTCGAATTTGGGGGCTTCTCCGCCCAGTTTTGGATCGATTTCGTTGGCGATTTTCCCGTCCCGAATCTCGATTCGACGTGGCGTAACCGAGGCAATTTCCGGATCATGGGTCACCAGCATGACGGTTCGTCCTTCCTGGTGCAGTTTGTCAAACATCCCAAGGATCAATTCACCTGTGTTTGAGTCAAGATTGCCAGTCGGTTCGTCGGCAAAGATGATACGCGGATCATTAACCAAGGCTCGGGCGATGGCAGCGCGTTGTTGTTGTCCGCCCGACAACTGGGATGGTCTGTGTTTACTACGATCCTCCATGTTGACAGATCTCAGTGAATCCATTGCTCTTTCTCGACGTTCCTTGCTGCTTAATCCACTGTAAATCATCGGGAGTTCCACATTTTGCCTAACGGTTAGTTTGGGAAGCAAATTAAAAAACTGAAACACAAAGCCAATTTTCTTGTTACGGATAGAGGCTAGTTGGCGAGCGGAGGCATCATGAATCATCATTCCATCAAGATTGATGGTTCCAGAAGTGGGAGTGTCCAGACATCCCAGGATATGCATTAATGTGGATTTGCCGCTGCCAGATGGTCCAATAATAGAGATGAATTCACCTGAATCTATATCTAAAGATACCCCGTCGAGAGCGCGAATAGTCTCGCCCCCTAGGTGGTAGGTTTTGTGAATATCACGAAGTTCAAGGAGTGGCATCTGTAATTGTACTTGGTTTTCCAGGCAAACAGAAATTAGTTCCGACTGCCACCACCTGGTCCACGGCCACCACCTGGTCCACGGCCACCACCTGGTCCACGGCCACCACCTGGTCCACGGCCACCACCTGGTCCACGGCCGCCATAACGCTGACGCATTTTATCCATGGCTTTTGCTCTTTCGTCTTCTGTCATTTTTGGCATCGCAGCTCTCCATTCTTCTCTGCTCATATCGCCATCGCCATCTGTATCATATTTGGCAACCAGGGGATCAATCTTCTTTTCTTCCTTGGCTTTGGTTTCTCCAGTTAATGTGATGGTTTCACCGATCATATCATCATCAGGTTTTTCTAAGGCAACTTCATCGCCTTGGCTTAGCCCCTTCAATACTTCAACGAAGTTAAGATCGTTAACACCCACCTCTACCATTTGTTTGGCATATTTTTCATCTTTTTTGACATAAGCGTAGGTCTCGGTACGTTGCTCAACCTCGTTCCTTTCTGTGAAAATAGAAGCCAGTTTCGTTGCCACGACATCCTTGGAATTGGCGACTGGTATATTGATAGTGGCTGTCATTCCTGGAATGATGGATTCATCCGTATTTTGCAATTTGATACGCGTGGAAAAGCCCTTGATCCCGCTTCTGATTGTCGCCTGAGGGGCGATCCTTTCAACAATGCCGTCTATAACCAAGTCGGCTACTGCTTCAATTTCTATCTTCACCTTCTGGTTTTTTCCCATGCGTGAGACATCAGCTTGGTTGACATGGGAGAGGATGATCAGATTCTTCAAATCCGCAATCTCCATCACTTCGGTCCCGCTACTCTGGCCACCCGTTCCGGAAACCGCTTGGCCAATTGATACCGGGCGGGAGAGCACCGTGCAGTCAAAAGGAGCACGAATACTGGTCTTCGATAGTTTTTCCTCAGCGAGGTCAAAATCATTCTGTGCGCGGTCACGAGAAATTTGAGCTACTTCGTATTTGGTTTTGATATTTTGGAATGCCTCCTCAGATATCAGTCCGTCGTTAAACAGCTTTTTCGATCGTTCGAATTCATTCTTGGACTGTTCCATTTGGAGATTGGCGCTATCGATTTGCTTTTTGCGGGTGTCAATTTCTATCTTTAAGTCTTTGTCGTCTAGTCTGAATAATAGATCCCCTGCGACCACTTGGTCTGAAATGTCAACGGGGAGTTCCGCAATTTTACCATGTACCTCTGGACGAACACTTACCTTTTCAGCGGGGCTTATTTCTCCAGCCACAGTAACGGAGAAGTTAATGTCTCTTGTTCCAATGGTATGCGTTATTTCTCGATTCTTAAGCTTAGTCAGGTTCGAGTTACTTTCAATTAGATTTTCTGTAAATGAGGTGTAACCAAAATAACCAACTGCCAAAACGAGAATTAGGATAATAATATTTTTCATGTATAAAAATCGCCGGTAATTCTAGTTCCTGCGAAGTCCTGAAGCAATCTTAAGATTTAAGATTAATGTAAGGAAGTTCCTGTTGAATTACCCTTAGTTTATACGCAAATAAGGTCGAATTGTTTCAATTAATTGCACTTAAGACCAATTTTTGGGAGACTGCTGAGAGGTTTTGGACGGAGGGCCTAGGGACAACAGATCAAACTGCCGGGTGCAATTTATTTACAACATTCTTTTTGAGGCCTGTTTTATTCTTTCAGCGCCCTACTATTTTTTGAGAATGAGACGCCGTGGCGGGTGGCGGAAGGGTTTTGGCGAGCGGTTGGGCCGGTATTCCACCAAGTTCAAGCAGGCCATCAGCAACCGGGACGTCATCTGGCTGCATGCGGTCAGTGTCGGAGAGGTGAACATATGCGTGCAATTTATCAAGGTTCTTCAGCCCCGCCTGCCCAATCTTAAGCTGGTTGTCTCCACCACCACCACCACGGGGATGAGCGAGTTGCACAAAAAACTCCCCGCCGAGGTTGGCAAGATTTACTACCCGATGGATCGCCGGGTATTTGTCCGGCGCGCCCTGGCCACCATCCGGCCCAAGGCGGTGGTGCTCATCGAGGCCGAGATTTGGCCGAATTTCCTTTGGGGGCTGCAGGCCCGGAAGATCCCGCACTTCCTCGTGAATACCCGCATCTCGGGAAAGTCGTTTAGGGGGTATTGCCGGTTCCGCTTTTTGTTTCGACGGTTCTTCGCCGGGTTCAGCGGTGTGGGTGCCCAAAGTGATCACGACGCTAAGCGACTGGTCGAACTTGGGTGCAACAACGAAGTAGTTAAAGTGTTTGGCAGTTGTAAATTTGACGGGACAGGAATCATCCGGGAAAGTCTGCTGGATGTTTCAAATCTGATGCAAAATCTGGGTGTGTCGAAAGGCGCACCGTTGCTAGTTGGCGGCAGCACCCACAGCGGCGAGGAGGTGATACTTGCCCGCTTGGCCAGGCGGTTGCGCGAAAAACACCCCAACCTGTTTCTCGTTTTGGTGCCGCGCCATGCCGAGCGCGGCCGTGAAGTGGGCGACGCCCTGGCCAAGCTCGGAGTGCGTTTTGTTTATCGAAGCGAGATCGGCAACAACATGCCGCCCCGGGAGCAGGGGAGCCTCGACTGCCTGCTCGTTAACACCACCGGCGAGTTGAAATATTTTTATGAGGAGGCTGCGGTCGTGTTCATAGGCAAAAGCCTCACGGCGCAGGGCGGCCAAAACCCGATCGAACCGGCTGGCTTGGCCAAGCCGATCGTGTTCGGCCCGCACATGGGGAATTTCGAGGAAATTACGTCCAAGTTTCTGGCCAATGATGCCGCAATCCAAGTAGCGGATGAAGCCGGCCTTGAGCCGGCAATCGACAATTTGCTCAGCGACGAAACCAAGCGTATCGCGCTAGGCCAATCGGCACGAAAAGTGGTTCAAAGCAACGAAGGAGCCGTCGAGCGCAGCGTCGAAATGATCCTCTCAGGCATCAAAACAGGCGAAATGGTACAAAAATACTGAGTTTCCATCCTGTGTTTTAGTTGAAAAAACTACCAAAAAACCGTTGACAGCAGCTCAAATCAGCTTAATCTCAATAAAATCTATCGGGTATAGGTAATTTATTTTGGAAGTAACATTGAGCAACGGTTCAGTCTCTGATCTCGACTTTGATCTGCACGAGACCAACGCGCGCCTCGAGCAAGCGTCCGCCTCCGAGCGTTTGGCCTGGGCGTCCGGTCAATTCGGTGATGGGTTGGTGTTGTCCTCGAGTTTTGGTGCCCAGGCGGCGGTGATGCTGCACCTTGCCACGCAGGTTCGACCAGACATCCCAGTGATTTTTGTCGATACCGGTTATCTGTTTCCCGAAACCTACGAGTTTGCAGAGAGCTTGGCCAAGCGACTGGAGGTGAACCTGAAAGTTTACCGCTCCAAGCGAAGCCCGGCTTGGCAGGAGTCGATCGACGGCAAGCGATGGGAGGAAGGGGTGAAAGGGATCGAAGCCTATAACGGGGAGAACAAGGTCGAGCCGATGAACCGTGCGCTTGACGAGTTGAACGCCACCGCCTGGCTTGCCGGCCTTCGTCGGCAACAGAGCGTGTCGCGCGAAACCCTTCCTGTGCTCTCCTTGGCCAGGGGCAGGGTGAAGGTGCATCCGATCATCGACTGGACGGACAAAAACGTGCACGACTACCTTACGGTCAACAACCTCCCGTACCACCCTCTTTGGGAGCAGGGCTACATCTCCATCGGCGATACGCACACCACGCGCAGGCTGGAGGACGGCATGAGCGAGGAGGAGACGCGCTTCTTTGGGCTCAAGCGCGAGTGCGGTTTGCACGAGGGGACGGATACGGACTTCGCGATCTGATGTCGTCGCAGGAAAACATCCATCCGATATTCGGGCAACTGCTTGGCCGCGAGGCCAAGGAGGCGCTGCTGAAGCAGCGAGGGTCGGTTGTTTGGTTGTACGGTTTGTCTGGCAGCGGCAAGAGCACGTTGGCCAACGCGCTGGAACGGCGGCTGCACAGGGAGGGCGTTTTCACCCAGGTTCTCGATGGCGATAATATCCGCTCCGGCTTGAACCGTAATCTTGGCTTCTCGGACGATGACCGGCGGGAAAACATCCGGCGCATTGCCGAGGTGGCCAAGCTCTTCGCCAACGCGGGGGTGGTGACGATTGCGTCTTTCATCTGTCCGCGCAACGACCTGCGGTCGATCGCCCGCGGCATCGTTGGTCGGGCGGATTTTCTCGAGGTGTACGTCGAGTGCAGTTTTGAAACGTGTGAACGGCGCGATGTGAAGGGCCTATACGCCAAGGCTAAGGTCGGCGGCGTGGAGCAGTTCACCGGCAGGGATTCCGCGTTCGAGCCGCCCGAGCCGCGCGAAGCTGCCGAGCTGATTTTGAACACCGACGAGCAGGGCGAGGAGGAATCTATAGAGCAACTTTACCGGGCTGTGCACCCGCGCGTGGCACTGCCCAATGCATAGAATGAGCGAACACAAAAGCTATCAACTGACCCATTTGGAGCAACTGGAGGCCGAGTCCATCTTCATCATGCGAGAGGTGGCTGCGCAATTCGGCAAACCGGCGTTGTTGTTTTCCGGTGGCAAGGATTCCATCGTGATGGTGCGCTTAGCGCAGAAGGCCTTTTGGCCGGCCAAGCTGCCGTTCCCGTTAGTGCACGTGGACACTGGGCATAACTTCGGCGAGACGATTGTGTTCCGCGATCGCTTGGCCAACGAGGTCGGTGCGGAGTTGATTATCGGCAGCGTGCAGGCGGAGATTGACGCCGGCCGAGCGAAAGAGGAAACCGGCTCTAACCCAAGTCGCAACCGTCTGCAGATCCCCGCTCTGCTCAACGCCATCGAGCAGCACAAGTTCGACGCCTGCCTCGGCGGCGCGCGGCGCGATGAGGAAAAGGCGCGCGCGAAGGAACGCTTCTTCTCCCACCGCGACTCGTTCGGCCAGTGGGACCCGAAGAACCAGCGGCCCGAGTTGTGGAACCTGTTCAATGGCCGGATGGACTTTGGCGAGCACTTCCGCATTTTCCCGATCAGCAACTGGACAGAGATGGATGTGTGGCAGTACATCAAGATGGAGGGCATCTCGCTGCCGAGCATCTACTTTTCGCACGAGCGCGAGTTCGTCCGGCGCGACGGTGTGCTGCTTGGCAGGTGTGAGCACATCACGCTGCTCGACGGCGAGCAGTGGGAGTGCGCCAACGTGCGCTGCCGTACCGTGGGCGACATGACCTGCACCGGCATGGTCGAGAGTATCGCCAACAACGTGGACGACATCATCGATGAAGTCGCCGCCGCGCGCCAAACCGAGCGAGGCGGCCGCGCCGACGACAAGCGCGGTGAGACAGCAATGGAAGACCGGAAGAAAGAAGGGTATTTTTAGTTTTAATGAGTGCCGAAACGAAGGGCTATTTAGACATGGATCTGCTGCGACTCACAACCGCGGGCAGTGTGGATGACGGCAAAAGCACGCTCATAGGGCGGTTACTCTATGACTGTAAGTCGATCTTCGAGGACCAGTGGGAGTCGATTGAGCAGTCGAGCAAGCAACGCGGCGATGAGAATGTGAACCTTGCGCTGCTCACCGACGGATTGCGCGCCGAGCGCGAGCAGGGTATCACGATTGATGTGGCATATCGTTATTTCGCCACGCCCAAGCGTAAGTTCATTATTGCCGACACGCCCGGCCACATCCAGTACACGCGCAATATGGTCACCGGCGCGTCTACGGCGAATCTGGCGATCATCCTCATCGACGCTCGTCACGGCGTCATCGAGCAGACCTGCCGCCACTCGTTCATCGCCAGCCTACTGCAAATCCAGCACATAATCGTCTGCGTTAACAAGATGGATCTCGTCGATTGGAGTGAGGACCGCTTCAACGAGATCGTTGGCCAGTACAAGGAATTCGCTTCGCGCCTTGAGGTGCCGCACATCGACTTCATCCCCATCAGCGCATTGTTGGGCGACAACGTCGTGGAGCGTTCTTTGAACATGGACTGGTACCAGGGCAGCCCGCTGCTTTACACGCTTGAGACGATGTACATCGGCAACGAGCACAACCACGTGGACGCGCGGTTTCCGGTGCAATGGGTCATCCGCCCGCACAGCGACGAGTGGCACGACTTTCGAGGGTACGCTGGTCGCGTGGCCGGGGGCGTGTTCAAGCCGGGCGACGAGGTGACAGTGATGCCCAGCGGCTTCCAGTCGCGCATTAAGGGCATCCACGACATCCACGGCGACGTGCCGGAAGCCTTTGCGCCAATGTCCGTGACTGTCACGCTAGAGGACGAGATCGACATCAGCCGAGGCGACATGATCGTCAAGCAAAACAACCCGCCGCAAAGCAGCCAGCAGGTCGAGGCGAT
>JASLKI010000107.1 GCA_030747575.1 Verrucomicrobiota bacterium
CGCTGACATCGCCGCGATCGGCATCACAAATCAGCGCGAGACCACCCTCGTTTGGGATCGCACCACCGGCAAACCGATCGGCAACGCCATCGTTTGGCAGGACCGCAGGACCGCCGACATTTGCGATGCGCTACGAAAAGAAAAGGCAGACCGGCTCGTTCGCCGCAAAACCGGTTTGGAATTGGACGCTTATTTCAGCGCAACAAAAATTCAGTGGCTGCTCCACAAGACAAAGGGCGCACTGGCCAAGGCGCGAGCCGGCCGCCTTGCCTTCGGTACCGTTGACTCTTGGCTAGTCTGGAATCTTACTGGCGGACAAACCCACATCACCGACGTTTCCAATGCCTCGCGGACGATGCTCTTCAACATCCGTACAGGCGACTGGGATGATGAGTTGCTGAGGCTGTTCGGCGTGCCTCGGTCGATTTTACCAAGGATCGTTTCGTCAAGCGATACGTACGCCGAGACCCGGACGCTTGGGAAAGCAATCCCCATCGCGGGCATTGCCGGCGACCAGCACGCCGCTCTCTTTGGCCAATGCTGCCACAAGCCCGGCATGGTGAAAAACACCTATGGCACCGGCTGCTTCATGCTCATGCACACCGGCAACAAGCCGATGCCGTCCCGCAACAAACTACTCAGTACGGTCGCATGGAAGATTGGCGACAAGACCGAGTATGCACTTGAAGGCAGCGTGTTCATTGCCGGTGCTGTGACACAATGGCTGCGCGACGAACTGGGCATCATCAAGTCGTCTGCCGAGATCGAGCGGTTGGCCAGGCGCGTACCAGACAACGGTGGCGTGTACCTCGTGCCAGCCTTCACCGGCCTTGGTGCACCCCACTGGAACCCGCACGCACGCGCCGCGATCACCGGACTCACTCGCGGATCCAATAAGGCCCACATCGCCCGCGCCGCGCTCGAGGGGATCGCGTTTCAAGTGAACGACATCATCGCCGCGATGGAGCGCGACGCCGGAACCAAGCTCCGCGAACTGCGCGTCGACGGAGGCGCCAGCTCCAACAACCTGTTGATGCAATTCCAGAGCGACCTGCTGAACGTTCCCGTAATCCGCCCCTCCAACACTGAGACCACTGCGCTGGGCGCAGCGTACCTCGCCGGGTTGGCCGTGGGCGTTTGGAAAAACCAAGCCGAGATTTCCAAGCAATGGAAAGCCGCCAGGCGTTTCAAGCCCTCGATGAAACCGGCTACTCGTAAAACGCTAGTTTCAGGCTGGAACAACGCCCTGTCACGGACTCAGTGTTGAGTCGCACAATGAAGTTTTGGCGTCATTGCGTTTTCGATATTGACCGCAGCTGGTGGACTTACCGCGACGCCAACGAACAACGCTGGATCAGCACCAGCTTGGAGCCGCTTCATCGACCCAGGGAATACCCGCCTGTCTCCAGTCTCCACCCAGACCTCTCTTTCCCGAATTACCTTTCCGGAAAAACAGTCAAACCCAAAGGCATCATTGCGCTTCACGAGGGCAAAGGCATTCGCCAACAAATCGCAAACCTCAAAGCCCTACATCTAAACAGGCGATAAACCTGCACCTACTAACGCTGCGGCACTTCATTCACGGTATAATAGGCATTTCGATGCAGAAGTTCTCCCTTACCTCGATCCCGCAGAGCACCAAGATCAAACTCGTGGACATAGCCTGTTTTAAGCTCACCGAGCACGATTGTTGCACTGCGCCCGTCTGCCGAAAGCTGCACAGATTTAACTACAGCATCGTTTAGATCCACCTCCGGCCCGCCATAGCCTGAATGATAATTATGTGTAAATGCAGCAATCTTGTAGCTTTTTATATTATTCCCTGCCGTCTGATCCAACGGCTTGGTGAATGTTATCCTGAACCCGTCCCCTGTGATGTTGATAGACTTTATTTCAAACGGCATCTTACCCGTCCACTCGAGCCGCTCCAGAGCGAAGGGTTTAATACCACGCACAGGCCATCCACGATTAGTACCGCCACAGAGCAAACGGCCCATCGGCGTAAACTGTACATTTAAGATACCCGTGGAAAGACCCTCACGGAACGGATAACATGCACCCTGCCATACGCCGTTCACCTGCTCTGTGGTCGCCCTCATGATGATAGACTGCGTATAGTCACCGAGAAAAATCTGGTTCTCAAACGGTCCAAACTTTCCGCCCGTACGATCGACCACATAACCTGTAATCGACCGTCCCATGCGTATGTACGGGAAAATCACCGCATACGGCACCAACTCACTTATCTTCTCCTTTTCAGTTACAATACGCGTGCCGCTTAGCGGCTCGGTCGGCCTCTTAAGATCGGGCGCAAATGAGTACCAGTTAAAACTCACAGGATGCCCCATGAACCCGCCGGGCTTGAGAAACTTGAGGCTGCACGACGAATTCCACGGTCCTTGGCTCTCGATGTAGAACATCGCACCATGCTCGTTCGGGCCAATTCCGCCGGGACTGCGCAACCCGCTGGCGATGGGAATCGACTTGCCGTCGGGCGTTATCTTCATCGCCCATCCACGAAAGAGCGCGCGCGAGTGATAGGAATTAGAAAGCCCGAGCGCAACGTAGAGGTTGCCCTGCGGGTCAAACTTGGAACCAAATGCATACTCATGGTAATTCCCATAGCCCCACACGTCGGAAATCGTTACAAACCTGTCAGCCTTGCCATCGCGGTTGGTGTCCAGCACGCGGGTCAACTCTGCGCTTTGTGTTACGTACAACCCGCCCTTGTCGCCTTTGTCGTCCTTCCGGTAAGCCAAGCCGAAAATCTCATCCAAGCCCTCCGCGAATTTCTCGAACTGCGGCTGCGGCTTTTCGTCGTCCACTCCATTCATGAAAAAGATGTCACCACGCCGCGTGCCTACTGCCAGCCTGTTGTCCGGCATCAACTCAAACGCTCCGGCCTCAATCACCTCTCCCTTTGGCAATGGCACGCTTACCAAGCGGTAAAACTCGCGCTCACTCTTCTCGGTGCCCCATCGCTCGCCGACCTCCTCTGCGACCGTGCTTATGGTCAACAATAGCGTCAACGCGCCGGCCAGTCCGATATTAGCGTAACAATTCATAACTAATTTCGACATTCGATTTTCCCTTGGGCAGTTTTAGCTTCAGAACAAGCTCCCGTGTGTCGCCCTCGCCACGTAACAAAGCACTGTCTTCCGGCACCCACATTTTCACTGCGCCTGTAGCAAACTGTGTCGGCGCCAGCGGCCTAACCTTTCCGGTGAGTGCTCGTAAATATACCGTCTCCGCCTTGGGGGCATCGAACCGGAACCGACGCTCCAGTCGGCTTAGCCGATTAGCCGCTACCCCGTTCAACCTGTCCTCTACCGCCACGTCACCCGTGCGATACATGAAGGTTGGTACACCTTCCTCATCGAGTTGGTAACCCTTGAACTGATAGCCGAGGTTGCGCGGGTAAAGCGGATTGGGGTTCACCGGGTTGTCCTTATCCATGACTGGCCGGAGCGGCCACGGCGCGTCATCCTTGTCCAGTCGATAAAACGTCACGTCCTGTGACAACTCGATCGGGCGCGCTCGTGGATTGAAGTTGCCTGATCCCTGGCCGCCCCAGGACACGTTCACAAATTCGCCCGACCAAAGCGCGCTTAAGGTTCCGTTCTGTGCATTAAAGGCGTAATTGACACCATCCGGAAAACCTACTGCAATTCCGCGATACCCTGCGACACGACTGCGCCCGCGATACACACGTGTGCGATTAGTCACCTTCAGGCCTGTCCCCTCGGCGCGAATGCCCGAGGGATCGCGCGCCGAGCGACCCAGTGAAAAGTAATGCCATAACGCCAGCAACTGCTCGTTCGGGTTGCCCCTCAACACATCTTTTCGTACAGCCTCGCCACCTGGCCAGTAGTTCGGCATCACGATTCCCGGACGGAACTTCTGTGGGTTTCGCATGAAGTGCGCAAACCAACTCGGTTGCAGTCGCTCAAAGGAAGTCAACAAATCCAACCCTTTCAATCCAGGTGACGGATTGCCGTTGAAGTTGTGACA
>JASLKI010000108.1 GCA_030747575.1 Verrucomicrobiota bacterium
CCGGCTGGCTGGAAGCCGAGTACCGCCTCGTCGGCCTCGGTGCTCGCCGGGCAGGTTTATTTCCTGCGTCCGACGCCGGGCGCGCCCAACGGAGAAACCTTGGCCGGCAAGGTGGCCAAGCTTGCCTTCAACCAGCCCCACGGTTTTTACGAGGAGCCGTTCGAGTTGAGCATTACATCCCAAACGCCGGGCGCCCAGATTCGTTACACGACTGACGGCTCGGTGCCAGCCGAAGGCAGTGGCCAGGTGCTGGACGGCGCGTTGACGGTTGGCAAAACCACGGTGATCCGTGCGGCAGCGTTTAAGCCGGGATACAAGCCGACGAAAGTTGTGACGCAGACATACCTATTCCTAAAGGATGTTGTCCGGCAGTCGCCCGAGGGTCTGCCGCCGCCGGGGTTCCACTATGAGTGGGGGGCCAACCGGGTGGACTATGGGATGGATCAACGTGTGGTCAACGACGAGCGATATCGAGACAAGATTTTCAAGGGGCTGCGAGTGATCCCAAGCTATTCGCTGGTGATGGATCTGGAGGATCTGTTCGGGGAGGATGGTATTTATGCTAATGCCAAGGAGGACGGGCGCGACTGGGAGCGAACCTGCTCGCTTGAGTTGATACAAGGTGACGAGCAGGAGGGTTTTCAGGTGAACTGCGGTATCCGTATACGTGGCGGGTTTAGCCGCATGACCAGCAATGCTAAGCATGCCTTCCGCTTTTTCTTCAGGGGCGAGTATGGTCCTGCAAAATTGAAGTATCCCGTGTTTGGCAAGACGGCCGCGAGCGAGTTCGATAATCTCGACTTACGTACGTTCAGCAACTACTCGTGGAGCTTGAGCAACGATCCGCGTTGTACATTCATGCGAGACCAGTTCAACCGCGATCTGCAGTTGGCCATGGGGCAGTCCACAGCTCGCGGCGAGTTTTGCCATCTTTACATCAATGGCCAGTACTGGGGCCTGTACAACGCCTGCGAGCGCCCGGAGGCCTCGTTTGGCGGATCCTATTTCAAGGGCAGGGCGGATGATTTCGATGTGATCAAGATCGGGCGTGGCCGGGGCAATGGGCAGGGGAACACTCAGTACGGTTTGTTCGCCACGGACGGCAATCTCGATGCCTGGGAGAGGTTGTGGAAAATTTGCAAATCCGGGGTGGAGACCCATGCGGCGTACCAGAAAATTCTGGGCAACCACCCGGACGGGACGCGCAATCCGGACTATGAGGTGCTGCTCGACCCGGACAACCTAATCGATTACATGCTGGTTATCTTTTACGGCGGCAACCTCGATGCGCCGATCACCTCCTTCGGGTCGAATCGTTCCGCGAATAACTGGTATGGCATCCGCAATCGGAACGGTGGGGAAGGGTTTCGCTATTACGTGTGGGATGCCGAGCACACGTTTTTGAAAATCAACGAGGACCGTACTGGTCCGTACCCGGCTGGCGACCAGTATATGCGCAGCAATCCACAATGGATCTGGCAACAGTGCCTGCACAACGCGGAGTTCCGCCAGCGGGTGGCCGATCGTGTTCACAAACATTTCAATTATGGAGGTGTGTTGACACCCGAATCCGTGGCTAGCCTGTTGAACAAGCGAGTCGCAAAATTGCACTTGGCTGTCATAGGGGAGTCTGCCCGATGGGGCAATCCCCATAGCAGCAATTGGGCGCCTCCTTCCCGTGCGGGCTCGGGCAACAGGCCCCGCACACTGGACGACGACTGGCAGCCCGAGGTAGACCGATGGTTTAACGAGTACATCCCTGAGAGGTCGCGGGTCGTCGTTGATCAACTCTGGAAGCACGGGTTGATTCCCGATCTCGAGTCCGCCCGTCTGGTCAAGCGGGGTGGGGTAATTGAGCAAGGCTTCGAACTACAAATGTCCGCTGCACAGGGTGAGGTATACTACACGCTCGATGGCTCGGACCCTCGCCTGATCGGCGGGAAAATCTCACCCGTTGCGGAAAAATACAGCCACCCGGTACGCTTCGACAAGACCCGTGTTATCAAGGTACGCGTGTTGTTTGGTGACGAATGGAGCGCCATCGACGAATTGCCTTTCGAGGTTAGGGGAAAACAAGTCACCAAGAATTTGAAGAAATGAAACCTACCGGATCAACTCTTGCCGTCATAGGCCTGCTGTCGCTGGTCGCCGTGTCCTTGGCAAAGGCGGACGAACCGTCAGCCGTATACCAGAGTCTGTTGGCCAAGTACGACGTCAACAAGGATGGGCGGCTTGATGTCGCCGAGCGCGAAGTCATCCGCACCGACAGGCTCAAACCTAATCCTAGGGGGCGGTCGGAGAGGCGCAGGTTTCGTTATCCCGATCCGATTGTTGCTCGATTTGACAAGGACGGGGACGATGAACTGAATGAGGAGGAATTTGACGCTGCCCGAAATTGGGTGGACAAGCGTTTCAAAGAAATTAATGACCAGTACGATGTCAACAAGGATGGCCGCTTGGGCACCGCCGAACGTGCCTCGCTTTCCAAGCAGGTTGAGGCCGGAAAGTTCAAGGATATGGGTTCGTTGATGGGGTACTTGACTCGTTCACGCAGTAGTCGCGGCGATCGTAATCGGGATATGCGGCGTGATGAAGGTGGATTATCACGCAGAGGTATTTTGCGCAAAAGTGACGAGGATGGCGACGGTCGGTTGAGTGAGGAGGAATTGGCTGTCGCGCGAGCGACATTGGAGAAAGTAGAAGCCGAACGCGTGCGTGAGGATCGGACCGGCATCCGGCGCGTTCCCACCCGGGAGAGCCAATAAAGCACCGTTTCCTGCGGCTCTTTTATGGGGTTAGCAGTTCGACATCGCCGGAGTGGATCCAGCCTTTTTCGCCGAGGCTGGTTTCGACCTCGAGAAAATCCCCCTTGCGATCGTGCACGAGCAGTTCCGTCCCGTTGGTGGCCTTGAACGATTCCGGCGATTCCTCCAGCGGCGCGTTTCGGACAACGGCCTTTGCCTCGATGACAAACGCGCGGTTGTCCGAGAAGTGATCCGACGCAGCCAGGGCCAACAGGAGTGCGGCGGCCAATGCGCCCAATGCGGGGAGCCGAATCCACGAAGGGTTCCCCTCGAACGCTCGCGGCTTTAACTGTCTCGCCGCCAATAGCAGCAGCAACAGCGTGATCGCCGCCGAGGCGAGCGCGGTCCATTCGCCGAGCGAGAGATTGCGCAGCCAACGCTGGCGCAGGGTGAGCGTCGGCGGCTGGGTGTTGGCCTGTTCGCGAGCGAAGCGGAGGTTGGCCTGAGTTTCCGGGTTGCGCGGGTCGAGCCGCAGCGACCGGTGGTAGGCGGCCATCGCCCGGCCAAGTTGGCCGGCTTTGTAGTGTGCGTTGCCAAGGTTGAACAGCAGATTGGCGGATACCCGGTTTGTGCCGGCGGCCCGGTAAAGGGTGGCGGCCTCGGCGAATTGGCCGGTTCCGTAAAGGCGATTAGCCTCCTCAAACTGCGCCTCGCTGGCGGCACTCGAGTCGGCAAGGAGCAGGGCGGCGGTGAGCAGGCCAATCGCTTGGCCAAGCCGGGTGATAGTGGATCTGCGGGAGCGTTTCCCTCTCCCAGCGGGAGAGGGTTGGGGTGAGGGAGAACGCAAGACAGCCAACGGAGCATGAGGCACACTCTTAAATTGCCGGTTTAACAAAGGGCGGCGCGGGTTCATTTGAGAGCGGAAAAAACCTCCTTGAGCAGGGCGAGATTGGATTTCAGTTCCCCGGTGGTCTGCGAGCCGGCGTAGCTGGCCCGGTCGCACGCGGCGAACAATTTTCGGATGTCACCCCGGGTGCCTTCGCCGAGCTTGTTGCCGGCGGCGAAGCTGTGGACGACGTCGGCTGTGATGCCTTCGGCGGGGATGTCGAGTCTCAACCCGATTTGTTCCCGCAGCAGATCGGCCAACTCAGCATGAAACTCTCCGGCCTCTTCGCGCTTGGCCAACTCGGTGAGCTTGGCCAGGCCGGCGCGGGTGCGTTCGGCAACTTGCCGCTTGCGGCGAAGCCCCGGGTTGTTGGCCAGCGCGTTGGTTTTGCGCCGCCACGCCAGCGCGGCAATCCAGAGCAGCAGGGGAATGGACTGCAGTAGCCAGAAGTTGGGTCGGGCAATGAGCGGCATCGCTTGGCCAAGCGAGCCAAGGTGATGCTTGATGGTCAGAATATCGGTTTGCGGTGGCGAATCTGGGTCCTCGGTTTCCTGTGCCGTGTTGCCACCGATAACCGGCGCGACTGGCTTGCTGCTTGGATTGACCTTCAGGGGAAACGGCCCTTTGGCCAGTACGCGATACTGGCTTGTGACAGGATCAAAAAAGGAAAACTCGATTCTCGGCATCTCGGCGATTGTGTCGCTCTCGGGGATCACGACTTGCTCGAATATCCTCGAGCCCCGCAGGCCGAGCGGGTTGTCTTTTTTCGTGGTGACGGATGGCTCGTAGCTCTTGAAGCCGGACCAGTCGAGCTTGGGCAGATTGAGCGACTCGATGGTGCCCTGGCCGGAGATTTGAATGTTCACCGTGACCGGGTCGCCGACCGTCACCTCAAGCGGCGAGGCCTTGGCCTGCATCGTGTACCGGCCAACCGCGCCGTAGAAGCTAGCTGGCTTGTTCGTGGTAGGCAGCGGCTTGACCGTGATGGTTTGCGCCTTGGCTTCCAGATTGAAGGGGACGTCCTGATAGCGGTTGAAGAAACCGTCGAACGGATCGTTGAACGGGCTGCGCCGCCGCTGCTGCTGACGGATCTTCAAAACCACGTTCAGTTTCACCGGGCCAAGCTGAAGGCTGCCGGCTTTCACCGGTGTGGCCGCAGTGCTGAAGGTGCGCACTTGGTAGATTTCATTTCCCTTTTGAGCTTGCGAGGAACTGGGCTTCGGAAAATCGGCGAAATTAAAGCCTTCCGCGGTTAGTTCCGGGCTGTTGTATCTTCCGTTCTGTAGAAACAGTTGAATCTTCACGGGAATCGCCTCGCCGACATATGCGGTGGTCTTGCCGGGGATGAGTCGGATAAAGGCGTACTTCGATAGTCCGTTGTCGTCTGGTGGATTTTGCCTGGTAGCCAGCACATTGAGCTTGAGCGGTTTTGTTCGGAGGGTTCTCCCATTGGCATTCACGGACACGCTCGGGAGAGTGTAGGTGCCTGGCTTGATCGGGGTGATCAGGTAGTTGTAGATAATGAAACTCGTCCGCTTTCCGTTGGCGAGTTGAATCTTCTGCTCGGTGGCGGCGCTGGCGATGCGCAGCCCGGGGATGACCTGCAGTCGTGGTATGCTCCGCGGTTGGAAGTTTTCGCAGTTGATCGTCAACCCGACGCTTTCGCCAACCGACGTCGTGGAGCGGTCGAGGCTGGCGCTAACCTTCTGGCCAAGCGCGTTGGCCGCGAGCAACAACACAAAACTGAACGCGAGGATTCTGCTCATCTCACCAATTCTTGGTTATCCCACGGTTGCGCGCCCTGCCTTTTTTGGCGGGGCGATAAATACGCTCCTGTTGCTTGAGGGTGTTGAGCAGTTGGCGAACCTGCTCCGGGGTCATCTTGCCGTCCGGTTGTGCCTGGCCAGCGTCGGATTGCTCTTCGCCGGGATTAGGCTGCGATTGTTCCTTTTTGTCCTCTTCGCTTGAGCCGTCCTGTTTTTGTTGTTTCTCTTTTTTCTCCTCCGGCTCCTGGCTGGATTGCTGTTGCTGCTGTTCTTTTTTCTCGTCGTCGCTCTTTTGCCGATCCTGCTTTTGTTGCTGGTCTTTCTGCTGTTGCTCTTCCTGTTCCTGTTTTTCTTGATCGTCTGATTTTTGCTGCTGCTGGTCTTTTTGCTGCTCGTTTTTGTCCTGGTTTTCCTTGTCCTGCTTGTCGTCGCCTTGTTGCTGTTGCTGCTGTTGTTGTTCCAGTTGCTCGAGACGTTTTTTGACAATGTTGGTGTTGAATTGGGCGTCCTCGTCGCCGGGGCTTTTCTCCAACTTCTGGCTCAATTCGTATGCGCCTTCGTATTTTTCCAGGGCATCGATCCATTGCTTGGTTTTGTCGTCGGGATTCTCTGTGGTTTCGCCCAGCCGAAACATCGCATTGCCGAGGTTGTAAAAAGCCTGTTGCTGGAGGGGGAGCGAGGCCTTGGGCGAGGCGAGGGTCAAGTTGAAGTGGTTCCGCGCTTTCTCGAAATCCCCATTGCGGTAGGCGGCGGCCCCGGCGTTGTAACGCAGTCGGGCGTCTTCCGGGCTTTCTTCCAGCAACTCCTCATAAAGGCGCAGGGCTTCCCCGTAGTCTTTCTGCTCCATCGCTCGCCGTGCGTCGGCCGGCGTGGCCAATGCGACCGGGGCGAGCAGCAGCAGGCCAAGCGCGGCAGCGGTGGTCCCGGTTGAGGCGCGGTTTGTTGGCGATTTTCGCCGACCCTCCCTGAGCAGCATCTCACTGAGTAGCAGCAGGATTGCCAAGCCAAGCGGCCATTGGTAACGCTCGATGTAGCGCTTGGTCATCTGGTTTTCGATTCGGTTGGGCGTCAGGCCGGCCAGGCCCGCCTCGTAGAGTCGTTCCATCGTGTCGGCCCCCTGCAGCGGCAGGTAGAACGCCCCGGTATCGGTGGAGAGCGTGCGCAAGAGTGTTTCATTCAGGCGCGACTTGATGACGTTGCCGCTCTCGTCCTTGAGAAACTCGAGTTGGCCGGTCTGCGGGTTGGGCAACTGGATGAGTTCCCCCTCGGTCGAGCCAAGACCGACGGTGAAAATCTTCATGCCGATGTTTTTTGCTTTTTCCGCGGCATCGGTGACGCCGGCTTCGTGGTCCTCGCCGTCGGTCATCAGCACGAGCACCTTGTGATTGTCCTCCTCTTTTTCAAATGTCCTCAACGCCTCGGTGACCGCCTCGCCGATGGCTGTGCCGCCCTGTGGAATGATGTCGGTGGTGAGTGAGTTGACGTTTTGAATGAAGGCGTTGCGGTCGATCGTCAGCGGACATTGCAAAAATGCAGTGCCGGAAAAGGCGATCAGGCCAAGCCGGTCGTGCTTGGCCAAGCGCATCAGGTCGAGTACGGCCAGCTTGGCCCGTTCGAGTCGGTTCGGGCTCTGGTCGGTGGCCAGCATGCTGCGCGAGGTGTCCACGGCGACGAGGATGTCGAGGCTGCGCGTCTC
>JASLKI010000109.1 GCA_030747575.1 Verrucomicrobiota bacterium
CGTGTCGGCTGCGGCATGGCTGGTGGTCCGAAATGCGCACACAGCCGAGGATATTTTCCAGAATGTCGCTCTCAAGGCGATGACCAAAGGGGTGCAATTTGAGTCCGTCGGCGCGCTCATGTCATGGGCGTTCATCACCGCGCGGCGCGAGGGCATCGACTGGCTGCGCCGCCAGAAGAATGCGCCGGTCTGCCTCGACGAAACGATTCTTGAGCTGCTCGAGCAGGAGTGGGCCGATGAAACGCTTGGCCAAGCCGGCGGTCGAAGCCAAGCGCTGCGCGACTGCCTCGAGGATTTGCCGGCCAAGTCGCGTGACCTGCTCAAGCGGCGCTACTTCGACGGACACGCCTGCGAGGCGGTGGCGGAGCAACTCGGCGCCCGGCTCGACGCGATTTACAAACGGCTCTCCCGGCTGCATCAGACCTTGAAAAAATGCATCGAAACCAAGCTGGAACAGCAGGTCGGCTGAACTATTTCAAAAAATGACATTGAGTGAGGAACAGAACGAACTTTTGCTGCGGCACTTGAACGGGCAACTCGGCCCGGACGAAGAGGCCAAGGTTGCCGACCTGCTGCGCGACAATGTCATGGCGCGCGCCTTCCTGCGGTCGGTCGCCGAGCAGGCGGTCGTCGTGGCCGACGTAGAGCGTCTCGATCAACACAAGCCCCAACCGGCCAAGGTTGTCACTCCGGTTTTTCGCCCGTGGAAGTGGGCGGTTGCCGCTGCGGCGGCGTTCGTGTTGCTGGCGGCGTTCGTGATCGCCACCACGCCGCCTAGGCACACGGTAAAAGTCAGCGACATTCTCGGCCCCTGCCAGTACATCGCCGCCGACGGCAAGGTGCGGGACGAAGTGAAAGTGGGCACCGTGCTGCGAGTCGGCGATACGATCCGGACGCGCTCGAGCAGCGCTTGGGTGAAGCTGGACTTGAACGGCGGTTCGCTGATGACCATCGCTGGGCGCTCGCGGCTGCGGCTGCTCAACGTCGATGGCCGGCGCGGGTTCCAACTGGCTTACGGGAATCTTTGGGCAACAGTGGCGCAATCGCTCAAGGGCAAAGCGGTCTCGATCCAGACGCCGACCTCCACAGTTGAGACCAAGTCCGCGCAGTTTGATATCGAGGTTCACTCCACAACGTCGATCGTGCGCGTGAACAGCGGCTTGGCAAACGTCGAACGACTGGCTGACGGCCAAACGGTTGATGTTGCTACCGACCATCAAGTCATCGTTCCAATAAGCCGTAACCGGAAGTTTGCCGTGATACGTCAACCGAAACCGGTCAACGAGTGGAGCTGCCGCCTGATCGCCAGCTCCGGGGCGGTGTTCGGAAAATGGCTGCAGCCGGATGAAAAAAACAGAGTGAGGCTGGGGGCCACGCCGCTGCTCATCGGCAAAAAAAACACCATTTTCGTGGCCAGCTTCTCGGTGCAGTGCAGCAGCTCGCCGCCAGTGTTAATAGAGAGCGGCTCGAGGGTTCGCATCCGAGGCACCACCCGGACGGAGGGGCCGATTTATTTCGGCATCACGACCCAGCGCATCAAGGGAGCCTTTTTCGGCAAGTACACTGCCAAGATCGAGACCGGGGCGCTTGGCCAAGCGGGCGAGCCGTGGCAGGTCGAGGTGCCGCTTAGCCAGTTCAAGCCAAAGACCAAGCATCTGCCCGGTTCTCCGGCGGGCATGGAGCTGACTGACATCTGGATTGTGTCGCGCGAGGAAAACGCCGAGCTCGAAATTCACAGCGTCAAGTTCCTGCCAAGGGAGGTGGGGCAATGAACTACAGCGCATCGGTGGTTGATGAAGTCGCACCAACCGGGTCGAAGGCGCCGCCTTCACCACGAGCTGCTGAAACGGCAGCCCTTGGCCAAACGGAAAAGGAAATCCGGTGCGCCGAGAGCCGGCGCCTGGCCATTGCGGCGCAGAATGGTTGCATCGAGTCATTCGAGTCGCTGGTCGGGCAGTTCGAGAAACCGCTCTACCACTTTCTTTTGACCAAGACCCGCAACCACCACCAGGCGCAGGATTTGCTGCAAGACACCTTCCTCATCACCTACCGCAAACTGGACCGGTTCAACCCTTCCTATCCTTTTTCCTCGTGGATTTACACCATCGCAAACCGGCTGGCCATTAGCCATTATCGAAAACAAAAAACGTTGCTGGAAGAGGTTGAGTTTGCTATCGAGACGACCGCGTGCAACGAGGTGATGGAGCAGGAGTGCGCCCGCTCGCTATGGGCTTATGCCAAGCGGCTGCTTACGAAAAACCACTTCACCGCCCTTCGGCTTTTTTACACCGAAGGCATGACCATCGACCAGGTGGCAGCGGCCATGAACCGAAACCCCAACTCGGTGAAAGTCTGGCTGCACCGCGCCCGAAAAAGACTGGCCCAAGAGCTCAAACCAAGACCTTCCATGCCATGAACAAACTCTATACAGCCATCGCTGGAATCATGCTGACTTCCGGATTGCAACCACCGGCCCACGGGAAGGAGGCCGAACCGAACCGATACTTTGCAATCGTCGAGCGCAACGCCTTTGACTTGACCGACACGCCACCCAGCACGCAAAAGAAGGCACCTGAACCACCCAAGGCAAGCGATATAAAGCTTACGGGTATTTTCCTCCGTAATGGCGTGGAGCGCGCAGCGATTGCCCTGATCGAAAAGGACAAAAAAAACACGAAGCCTACCTACCTCCAATTGGCAGCTGGGGAAAAACAGGGGACCATTGAAATCAAGGCAATCGACAAACGCACAGGCCGTGTAACATTGCTGCAGCTTGGTTCAGAGCGGGAACTTAATTTCAAGGATGACGCCTTCAAGACCGCTGTATCCAAAGCCCCGCGTACTTCATCCTCTAAAAGTTCCTCCTCCAAGTCCAGATCATCAAGCGACGCTGCCAGAAGAGCGGCTGAGATCAAAGCAGCCATCGAACGCAAAAAAGCAGAAAAAAAGGCCGCAAAACCTAAAGGTGATAACAAGAGCTCGAAAGGCTATAAAGAACTGGACAGTAAGTTGAAGGAGGCAGTTAAGTCGGGCCGGATATCAAGAGATGAATACAGCCAAGCATGGCGAGAAATCAAAGAGGGAGATGGAGGCAGCGACCGGGGCGATCGCAAGCGGTAGCTCGTAAATGAAAAGAGCTTTTAATCTAAGAAATTGTTTTGCTGGAGCGATCATCGTGCCCTCCATCCTGTTCGTTGGCTGTGGTAAGGCCCCCACCGATGATTCCTCCACTGAAGCGGCCCAAGTCGAGGCACTCAAGAAAGAGGCCGCATCGCTGAAATCCAAGCTGGCCAGCACTCGGTTGCAGATCGACAACCTACGCTCCGAGCTCAACAACGGTAATGCACAGGATGTTTCCCGGGTATTATCCGCACCCGATATCATCGACGAGTTGATGGAAATCAAATTGACTTCCGGGAATCGCGGTAGAATTCAGCGCCGCATTAACTTTCTCTTCGAGAGCTTGTCGGAGCAGGGGGAAGTCGCCGTGCCCCATATCCGCGAGTTCCTCAACCGGATGGAAGATGTTGATTTTACCGTCCCAAAATCACCTAAGGATGAATCAAATGAACTTGAGTACTGGCGCACTCGCATGGTTCATGGCCCACTCGATTTTGAGCAACCACCTTCCCTGCGAATTGGCCTGATTGATATTCTGGCCGAAGTTGGCGGGAAAAAAGCGGAGGCGGCGCTGGCAGAAGTGCTTTCCACCACCGGCCGTGGTTTTGAAATCGCCTATGCTGCAAAGAAGTTGCAGAAATGGATTGGCAAGGATGCCTACCGTGACGAAGCGCTCGGTGCCGCGCACGAGCTTTTGGCGGAACCGATCGACATGGCTAACGGCAACAAGTTTGATGCCGCCTCAAGACAGTACCTGTTCATGGTGCTGGAGATGTATGGCGACAAAGCTTTCGTCCAGACCGCTCAAGGGCAGCTCATCAATGAAGAGGGAAGAATA
>JASLKI010000110.1 GCA_030747575.1 Verrucomicrobiota bacterium
GCCGGACAAGAACCGTTACAAGCTGAGCGGCACGATGACGCTGACTGCTAGTTACCAAAAAAACGTCAAGGCGACGAAGCCAAAGCCGTCGCCAGCCAAGCCCAAGGCTGAAACCAAGGCGGAAACCAAGGCGGAGCCAGCCAAGTCAAAGTCCAAGTCCGAGACAAAGCCGGCCAAGAAAAGCGGTACTAAGCGATCCGTTCCCTCCCGGCGTGTACGCACAATAGATCAATGAAACTTTACACAAACCATTCGAGAGCTGTGAAAAACCTCATCACCGGTATCCTCATACTGACATTCGCAGCGTTTGGCCAAGCGCAACCCGCGAACCCACCCGCCCCGCCGACACCCGGCAACGCAGCAGCGGCCGCCCCGGCTAATCCCGCCGATGCGCCCCAGGCCAAGGACGCCGTCATCCCGATGGCCGACCTGCAACTGGTCAACATGCCGCTGGAGCAGTTCCTTGAGATTTACGCCAACTACGTCAACCGAACCATCCTGCGGGCGGCGGCGTTGCCTAATCTGAACGTTACCCTCCAGGCGCAGACACCGTTGACCGTCGTGGAGGCCATCCAAGCGATGGACAGTGTACTCTCGCTCAACGGCTACACCACCATTCCGGTGGGGGAAAAATTCGTTACCTTTGTGCCCAGCGCCAATGCACTTCAGGAGGGTGCCGCATTCTTGACCGTTACCGATCCCGCCGATTTGCCGGAGGCCAACCAGTACATCACGCACATCACGCAGTTGAAACACATCCTGCCCAGCGAGGCTGTGCCGATGCTCACACCGATGGCCAAGAACGCCGCCGGCATCGTGGCGCTCGACGTCAGCAAGACACTCGTCTTGCGCGACAACTCCTCCAACATCAAGCGCATGCTCGAGTTGCTCGAGCGCATCGATATCAAGCCGGAGGAGGACTACAAGCTCAAGGTCATCCCGATTCGCTACGGCAAGGTGGAGGAAATCTACGCCACCATGCAGGATCTGATCACCGGCTCCAGTTCGCCTCGGCCAAGCTCCTCCGGCGCCTCGAGAACCTCGGGCCGAACCAGCTCATCGCAGGGCAGCACGGGACGAAGCAGCTCATCGCGGGGTTCGGTTCGCTCCCTTCAGAACCGCCCCTCCACCTCCAGTAGTACGTCCAGCTCATTCCGCAACAGGCTACAGGGCATCGTGAACCGAGCCGCTGGCGGCGACATCCAGATTTTGGAGAATGCCCGCATCATCCCCGATTACCGTTCCAACTCACTAATCATATTTGCCAATGACGGCGACATGGCGAAAATTGAAGAAATCGTCGGCTACGTGGACAGCCTGTTGGCGCAGGTCCTCATCGAGGCCATCATCGTGAACGTGACCCTGACCGACGGGATGGACACCGGGATGAACGCCTTTATGCACAGCGCGGCAGGCCCCGGAGACACCCGCCATATCGGCGGTTCTATTAATGGCGGCCCTTCGACAGCCGGGGCTGCTCCCACAGCACCTACGGATGCTACCGATGCTGTCGATGCTGTCGATGCTGGTAATGTCGTCGCCGCTGCTGGGAGTGCCCTCAACACACTCGGTGCCGGTGCTTTGGCAGGTGGGTTTTCCTATATCAGCCGCTATGACAATTCACTTGAGTTTGCCGTAAGCGCATTGGCGAACAGCAGCACGGCCAAGGTGCTGCAAACCCCGCGTGTGCAGACCAGTCACGCCGTCCCGGCGACATTCTTCAACGGTGAGCAGGTTCCTTACCAGGGGAGCAGCGGTTACGGTGGCGGTTACGGTGGCGGTTACGGTGGTTACGGCGGTTACGGTGGCGGTTACGGCGGTTACGGTGGCGGCTACACCCAGTTTTTAAATGTGGGTATCACACTGGACGTGACGCCGTACATCACCCCGGATGACTTGGTCGTCATGGAGATTCAGCAAACCATCTCCGAGTTGGAGGGCTTTATCGACATGGGCGGCGGGCAGCAGGGATCCTCTGGCCAGAAGGCGCCGCAAACCACCGAGCGCGAGGCTAGCTCCACCATCTCGGTCCGGGATGGCGACACGATCCTGTTGGGCGGCTTCGTCCGGGATGCCAAGACCGACACCGAGTCTGGCGTGCCGTTTCTCAAGGACATTCCCTTGCTGGGGAACCTGTTCAAGAATCAATCCGCCACAAGCAAACGATCGGAACTGCTCGTCCTGATTCGCCCGACCATTCTCAAGACGCCCGAGGACGCCGCGTTGATGGTCTCGCAGGAACGCATGCGCCTGCCTGGCATTCGCGAGGCCGAGGCCGAGTTCAAGGCCGCCGAGGAAGCCCGCCGGAGAAAAGTGGATAAAAAGATTTCCAGGAAAAGCAGCAACGCAAGCGCCGGGGCCCGCAAATTGCAGGTGCCAACCCGCAGTTCACGTTCGAAGCCGCCGTTCTGATCAGGATCGGATTTACCCAAGCCGGCTGTTTACGCAGCCGGCTTTTTTATTTTAGCGTACAGCCTCCCGTACTCCGTCGTGGTTTGTCCCCACGAAAAGTCGGCCCGCATGCCGTTGTCGCGCACCTTGGCCAGGCGCTTGGGCTTGGCGTAAAGCGCCAGCGCGCGGCCAAGCGCGCGGCCAAGCGACTCCGCCGAGCAGTCCTCAAACTTTATACCGGTTGCTGACGCCTCCCCTTGGCCGAGGTCGATCACCGAGTCGTCCAGCCCACCGGTGGCACGCACGACTGGCACCGAGCCGTAACGTAGGCTGTAAAGCTGGTTCAGGCCGCACGGCTCGAAGCGGGACGGCATCACAAAAAAATCGCTGCCGGCCTCGATGCGGTGCGCTAAGCCGGTGTCGTAGCCGATCTTCACGGCTACCTGTTTGGGATGGCGTTTGGCCAGGCCGCTCATCGCCTGCTCGAGCAGCGGATCGCCGCTGCCCAGCCCGGCAAACTGAAATGCCGCCTCGCTGCCGAGCAATGCCTCCAGCGTGCCGAGCAAAATATCGATCCCCTTCTGATCGGTGAAACGGCTGATGTTGCCGAGCAGCGGCACGTCGTCGAGTACCGGCAGGTGAAACTCGCGCTGCAGCGCAAGCTTGTTGAGAGACTTGCCGTCGGGCGAGTCGGCGGAATAGGCGGCTGCGAGGTGCGGATTGTCGGTCGTGTTCCACTCGGTGTAATCGACGCCGTTAAGCACGCCGGTCAGCGTACCACCTCCGGATTGGAACACCCCCTCGAGGCCGCAGCCGTATTCCTCCGTCAACAATTCGCGGGCGTAGCGCGGGCTCACAGTGGTGACAAGGTCGGCGAATACGATGCCGCCCTTCAGGAAGCTGACGCCGCCATGAAATTCAAGTTGTCGCCAGTCAAAAAAAGATTTCGGCAGGCCGGTTAGTTCAAACTTATCGGCGGGAAAGCAGCCCTGATAAGCGGCGTTGTGGATGGTGAAAACCTTGCCAACCGGTTCGTCCGCGAGTAGCGGCATGACAAGCCCGCTTTGCCAATCGTGCGCGTGGATGATCTCCGCGCGCCTGGCCAAATGGGCGACGCACTTTGAAAAAAAGATGAACCGCTCGGCGTCATCGGCGTGGCCGTAAAGGCCGTCGCGATCGAACCACTCCGGCTCGTCGATGAAAAGCACGGTCAGGTTCGGCTCTGGCTCGAGCCGCCAAACCTTGGCCGGCATCCGCGCGCGGCCAAACGGCTTGAGGCCGTCGAACTTTTCGCGGATGCCGCGATACAACGGCGTGACGAGGGTTACGGCGTGCCCTGCCGCCGCCTGCGACTTGGCCAAGGCAGCCGTGGCGTCCGCCATCCCGCCCGTCTTGGAATACGGGAATACCTCGCTACTGGCGTGGAGGATGTTCATGGCGGTGGCGCGGCGAAAAAGTCAGCTCGCGGGAATACGGTCGGCGCGTAGGTACGGCTGGATCGGCTCCGGGATGGCGATGCTGCCGTCCGGCTGCTGATAGGTCTCGATGAGCGCGACAAACAGCCGCGCGAGCGCCGTGCCGCTGCCGTTGAGGATATGGGGATGGCGGTTTTTGCCGTCGTCATCCTTGTAGCGGAGGTTCATCCGGCGAGACTGGTAGTCCTCGCAGTTGGAGCAGCTGGACACCTCGAGGTAGTCGCCCTGGCCCGGCGCCCAGACTTCGATGTCGTAAGTGGTCGCGCTGCCGAAACTCATGTCGGCTGTGCAAAGTTGCAGGATTCGGTAGTGGAGGTTGAGCGATTGCAGCACCTTCTCGGCGTGGCCGAGCAATTTGTCGAGTTCGTCGTAACTGGTCTCCGGCTCGACGATTTTTATCAGCTCGACCTTGTCGAACTGGTGCACGCGAATCATGCCGCGGGTTCCGACCCCAGCTGCACCGGCTTCGGCGCGAAAACAAGGGCTGTATGCGCAGTAGTTTTTTGGCAGCTCGCCGGCCTTAAGCAACTCCTCGCGGTGGATGTTGGCGACCGGCGCCTCGGCGGTAGGAACAAGGTACAGTTTGCCCCGGCTCTCCTCGTCGAGTCCCTCCTGCACCATGTAAGCTTGGTCCTCGAACTTGGGAAACTGGCCGACGCCGATCATGCAGTCGTAGCCGACGATGAACGGTGGCGACACTTCGGTATAGCCATGATTGTGCACGTGCAGGTCGAGCAGATATTGGATGAGCGCTCGCTCGAGCCGAGCACCCCAGCCGCTGTAGAGCAGGAAGCCGCTGCCGGCGAGCTTGGCCCCGCGGGCGAAATCCACCAGCCCGAGGCTGTCGCAAAGCTCGGTGTGCGGCTTCGGCTCGAAATCGAAATTTGGCTTCTCTCCCCACTGGCGAATTTCCATGTTGTCATTCTCGCTGTCGCCGACCGGCACGTCGGCGTGCGGGAGGTTGGGCAGGCGCAGGAGGATGTCGCGCAGCTCGTCGTCGGCTTGGGCGGCTTGACTGTCCAGCGCGGAAATCTGGTCGCCGATGTCGCGCACCTCGGTTTTTTTGGCCTCGGCCTCTTCGGTCTTTTTCTGGCCCATGAGCGCGCCGATTTCCTTGGAGGCGGAGTTGCGTCTGGCTTTGAGCTCCTCGACGGCGGTGATGGCCTCGCGGCGCTCGGCATCGAGCCGCACGACGTCGCCCACCTTGGCGGCGAAATCCTCCCCGCGGGTGGCGAGGCGTTCGCGGACGTGTTCGGGGTTGTCTCGAATCTCTCTTATATCCAGCACGGCCGGCAGTATAGGGCGGTTTATGGGGGGCGCAAGGCATTGACTCGGCCGGGGTCGGAGGGTCAGCGGCTCGTTACCGTCCGTTGAAACCCGATAAACTTTAACCCAACCCAACCATGATTCCCCTAGTTCTTCGGGTTCAGCATCTGGCCCGTCGCTGGAAGTTTTTTTTTGTCCCCGTTTGCATCACCGCCGGGATGGCTTTTGCTGCCACTTGGGCGAGCGGGCCGGCCAAGGCTCCGCGCGAGACGCCGTCCATCACGCTTTCGGATCTTGACGGCGACGGTGATCTCGAACATGCTGGTTGAGTCGCAAACGCCGCTTGGCCAAGCGGACGGCGGGGCGGCAAGGTGGTGCTGCAGTTCTCTGAGAACCTCGACAAGTGGACTGACATGCAAACTTACACCAAAGAGAGCGGCCAGTTGTGGATCAACATCAATCGGGGCGCGGACGCCGGCCGGCTCTTCTTCCGCGTACGCGCCGAGTGAGCAGCGGCAGCGAGGCAGCCGCGACACCGCAGGCGACCATGATGGAGAGGCACATCGCCGGTGCGGTGAAAGGGCCGGCGGCGAGCAGGATCATCAGGCCTTCCGGATCGAAAAAGTCGCCGGAATTCTGCCTGTCCATGATGTAGGCATGGACAAAATCCCCGGCGATACAGCCAAGGAAAAACAGCAGCGGGCGTCTTCCCCGCCTGGCTTGCGAGTCCTCGCTCAAACTTGAGGCTCCCAGCCGGGTCGGTACTCACGCGCCCACAGCTTGGCCGCGGCCGGGTTGTCGACGATGCTGCGCTTGGCCGGGTCGAAGTCCACCGTGCTGCCCGAGCGCCAGGCCATGTTGCCCAAGTGGCAGAGCAGGGTGCTGACCTGCCCGTCGCCGATTTCCGCGTTAAGTTTCTCGCCGTTGCGAATGGCGTTCACGAAGTTGGTGAAGTGCAAAATGTCGCCGGCAGGTTGGCTCTTGGTTTCCACTTCCTTTCCGGCGAGGTCGTGGATGATGTACTTGTTCCCGGTGGTCATGGTGAGGGTGCCGTTGTCCCCATAAAAAACCACAAACGGCAGCGCCTCGTGCTTGCGCCGGAGGCAACTGCTCTGGTCCCACATGGCGGTGCAGTTGCCGAAATCGAACAGCGCCGTGCCGGTGTCGGGGGATTCCTGGTCGTCGTCGAAGTGGTAGCGTCCGCCGCCGTAGGTGACGCGCTGCGGCAGATCGACGCCGAGTCCCCAGCGGGCGAGGTCAAGCGCATGCACGCCGTTGTTGGCCATCTCGCCGCCGCCATAATGCCAGTGCCAATGCCAGTTGTAAGGGATGAGGTTGTCCTTGTACGGGCGTTCTGGTGCCGGCCCTTGCCACAGGTCGTAATTGAGATGCTTAGGCACGGGCGCCGGTTTGCCCTTGCCGATGGAGCCGCGACTGCTGTTGTAGAAACTTCGCGAAGCGAGCACCCGCCCGATGACGCCCTCGTGCATCCGTTGTACCGCCTCGATGATGAGGGGATAGCTGCGTCTCTGGTTGCCCATCTGCACGAGGCGCTTGTGCTTGCGTGCGGCGGCGACCATCAACCCCGCCTCGGCGGCGTTGTGGCTCCCGGGTTTCTCCACGTAAACATGCTTACCGGCCTGGCAGCCGAGAATGGTCGCCGGCGCGTGCCAGAAATTCGGCGCGGCGATGGAGATGGCGTCGAGGTGCGGATCGTCGAGCATGCGCCGCAGATCGGTGATGCCCCGGCACGCCGCCTCCTGGCTCTTGGTGACGACCGACAGGCCGTTGGCGGTGCGGTTGTCATCGACGTCGCAAACGTAGGCCACCTCGACGTCGGAGAGTTTCAGGTAATTCTTGACGTGTGCCATGCCGCGACCAAGGCCCATCACGCCGACTCGCAGCTTGTTGGCTGCCTTGTTGGCGGCGTGGAGCGAGTGGCGCTTGGCCATGGCAGCGGCGGTGACTCCAGCGGCGGAGTGTTGCAGAAAACGGCGACGGTTGAGGATGCTGACTTTCATAGGCTCATCAGATTGAGTCGGTTTAACCTCGGTCGACCGTGCCACAGTATCCTTCACTTGGCCAAATAATTTGCCCGTTGTTTTTGGGTTGACCCGTCTCTAGATTGTCCGGAAAGTAGTTCCTCCAGACGACCGATAACATAATGAAAACAACCAGTTTTTGTACCCATTGGGTGAGTGCTGCGGCTGCCGTGGCATTCTTTTTTGCCTTGATTCAATCCCCTTTGGCTAAGGTGTTGGATGACTTCAATGACAACAAAGTCACCGGATGGGAGAAATTTGACTTCGGCAGTGGCAACGGCTTTCTCAAGGAGGAGGATGGGCAGCTTACTATTGGTATGTATCAGGCCCCAAAGCAGCCATTTTTCGTGGCGGCTACTTATGGCTCTCAAACTTTTACTATTGAGGATGGTGTGACTCTGGAATTTCAGATCGATTTAATCGGAGCGAACCAAGCCGAGGCTTATGCAGCCGTGGGTTTTATTCCAACTGAAACCGCGGTAAGTCAGTTGTCGGGTTACTCCGCGGTCAAGGACAGTGGAGATGTTATTTTAGCCAAAGGGCTGAACAAATTTTTTTATGACATTACCGATGGAGAGTGGACAGAAACACCCGAAAATATCACGTTGAGTATTTCCATGACCGGTGAGGGGGAGAGTGTTGTTATGAGAGTCAAGGTGCTTGATATTGAAAACAATAATGCAGTTTTGTTTGAGCAAATTTCCATAGACACACCGGATGCAGATGACTTTCAAACAGGCACAGATTCCCCAGCTGCTCCTTTCTTAGGTAAACCGGGTAATTTTGTCATACTGCTATATCACAACGATACCGATGGTTCGTTGCCAGCCTCCACGGTGACGTTGGACAACGCCAAGGTGTTTGAGTACGAGGCTGCGACGGTGGATGATTTTGACGACAACAAGGTTACTGATTGGAAAATATTCGATTTCGGAAGTGGCAATGGCTTCTTGAGTGAAGAGGAGGGCCAGTTGACTATCGGGATGCGCCAACCTTCGGGGCAGCCTTTTTTTGTGGCGGCAACTTACGAACCCAAGACATTTACCATCGAGGATGGAACCACGGTTGAGTTCAGTGTTGATCTGGTCGCGTCTAATCAGCCCGATTCCTTTGCGGTTCTCAGTTTTATTCCCAAGGAGAATTCCGTCAGTACGCTTTCCGGCTATAGCTTTGCAAAGGACATAAACGATCTGCTTTTTGCCAAGGGCCTGAGCAAATATTTTTCTGAGACTACTGAAGGGGAATGGGTTGATAGGGAGGAGAATATTCGACTCGTCATGTCTATGACTGGCTCTGGTAATTCGGTGGAGGTGACGACAAAGGTGCTGGATCTTGAAAACAATCAGACAGTATTGTTTAAAGAAACGGTAACGGACACCCCTGAAGCGGAGGACTTTAGCACAGGGAATGATTCACCCGCTGGCAGTTTCATCGACAAACCTGGGAATTTTGTCCTTTTGCTTTATCACAATGATGGCAACGGTTCATTGCCTGCCTCTAATGTAATATTAGATAATGCTTATGCATCCGTTTCTGGTGCCAAAGGAAAGAATCAACCACCAAATATTACCTCTGTTATGCCAGGTGCCAGCAGCCTTTTTTTGCCGGTTTCAACAGAGATAACTTTTGTGGTTAATGACGATCAGGGGGTCGAACCGAATGACGTTTCTGTCACGTTGAATGGGTCAAAATATTCCATTGCCAATGGCCTAAAGGTTGTGGGTGCCCCAACTGCTCGACAAGTATCCTTTGACGGTCTTGAACCAGGGGTCAACTATCATGCCGTAATTACTGCTACTGATGCTGACGGTGAGACCGACACCCACAATTTGTACTTTGATACATTCGATACAAACAGTTTTGTTGTTGAAGTTGAGGATTATAACTTCAGCTACGACGATTACGGTGAATTCATCGAAGATCCGAAGATTGTTCCTGAGTTTGACGAGGATGGAGAACCGAATTGGGTTGAAGGTTCCTACATCGGCCAGGCGGGCGAACAGGGCATCGATTTCTTTGATACCAATAGCGACATCGGCGGGCCGGCTCACCGGTATCGTCCCGAAGATGGAGCCAGCACTGCTGTGGCACTTGATTTGGCGAGGCAGAAATTTATCGATGCGGGTGGTGTCCAAAAAGGAGTATACGATTTTGGTATCGCTGAGATTGAAGAGGGCGAGTGGCTTAACTATACGCGTACCTATCCAAACGGCGAATATCTGGTCTATTTGCGTCAGGCACAGTTTGATATGTCGGAGGCAAAGAGTACATTGGAACTGGTGACCAGTGCCACCGATGAGGAGGACCAAACCACCGAGGTGCTGGGAAGCTTTCTTGGTAGTGAATCCGGCGTGGAGTTTCGCAATGTTCTGCTAACAAACGAAACAGGAAAGGAGCCGGTTATTGTGAAGCTTGGAGGGAAGGCTACTCTACGCCTTGCTCAGCACATCACTGATCCTAATGGATTGTACCTTTTTCAGAACTATCTTGTATTCGTTAAGTATGAGGAGCCTGTACAGCCGACGCTGGC
>JASLKI010000111.1 GCA_030747575.1 Verrucomicrobiota bacterium
TCGGCTGGAGCGCTCAATATCGATGGTGCCATCGGCGTTGAGCATGCCGATGACGACGCCGTTGATGCCCATTTCCTTGAGCGTGATGATGTCGTGCTGCATCACGGCGAACTCGTCGTCGGAGTAGAGGAAGTCGCCGCCGCGTGGCCGGATGATGGCATTGACCTTGATTCCGACCCGTTCCAACGTGCGGTACACCGTGCCCACGCTGGGGGTGGTACCACCCTCGAACAGGTTTTGGCAAAGTTCGACGCGGGCCGCGCCGCCTTGTTCCGCTGCGATGGCCGATGCCACCGAGTCGATGCAAATCTCAAGAATGGGTATGTTGCTCATGGTTCGTCTCGCTTGGCTAAGCGTAACAGGGTGCTTTGCCAACGCGAAGGCGGAACTGTTTTTCGTGGCACGCGTCGTGGCAGGGGTTATCCTGCGGCGGTGCTTAAGTGGGTGACAGCGGTCGCGGCGCTTGGTCTGGCGGGATGCGCCCTTCCAGGCAAGTGGAGCGATGCCCCCAAGCCGGGCGGCGGGACGATCGTCACCCCGGTGACGTTCCGCGTGGAGGGCAAGGTGGTGCGCACGAACGAACGACTCAACTTCGTGGTGCTTGACTTTGGCCTGCAGGGGTTGCCGGCGGTTGGGCAGCAATTTGCCATCTATCGGCTTGGGAAAAAGGTGGGCCAAGTGCGCGTGTCCGGCCCGGCGTGGGATACTTACGCCGTGGCGGATATTGTCGAGGGGCAGATTTGGAAGGGTGACGAGGCCAAGCTGAAGTAAAAGACGTCAGTTTGGCGGGTTGACTTCCGCCTTGGCCCCGGTTTGCGTGATGTTGCGTCCGCCGTCCTCACGGCTGTACGGCGAGTGGAGGTTAAAGTAAATACCGCAGATCGGCGCGGCGCCCTCGCCCTGACTGAGCATGATGGTGATCTCCTTGTCGAGCGCGATGCCGTGACGCATGCCGTCGGCTCGATTTTCGTAGGCCTTGATCGACTTGAGCATGAGCCGCTCGATCGCATCGAGGCAGTCATCCGGCGTCTTGAAGACGCAGACAACGTGTCGGTCGTACGACAACATCGCCGCGTCGATCTCCCGCCGGAATGTCTCGATGGTCAATTCCATTCGTGTGCGGGAAAAGTTAGTCCCGATTGGGCTGATGTAAAAACAAAAGAGTGGTCAGTCGCCGGAATCGGATTCACTGGAAGACTCCCTTTCGCGAAGTCGGTGGAGCAGTTTGCGGACGTCGAGCGCGCCGCCGACGATGACCAGCACGGATAGAATCGCGAATAGGCCGCAGGTGCCAATTAGGGTCACTTTCCAGATGCCTTCCCAGCCGGTCATTTTGTGCAGGAGGATCATCCCGGCCGTGATCAGCGCAACGACTAGCACGGTGAGCACAGTCTTGAGCAGGGTGAATACCCAGCCGGTCGTGACCGGCTTGGGGGGCAGCAACGGCGGGGGAGTCACGACGGGAGGCGGCATCACCGGAGGTGGTGCCAAATCGGTGGGCGCAATGGGTTCGTCACTCATTGGTGGCCTCCTTTTGTTTGCGATCCGGGACAATCAGTGAACCTAGGATGAAAACAAATAGCGTGAAGCCGATGGTCATCAATCCGACCCGAGCACCTGAAAGCGGCTTATAGAACGACACCGTGTCGCCGGCCTTCGGCTCAAAAATTGGCCAAGAGCTGGCCGTCGCCTCACCCGCCCAGCTTGAGTCGACCTCGACCTTTTGCTCTTGGCCGGTTTGGCCTCGCACCACGGCGGTCCATCCTTCCAGTCCGTTGCGGTTCCACGGTTCGGCCTGCTCGAATGGTGTCATCACAAAATCAATGACCATGTCACGGAACGCGGATTCCTCTCTCTCATCCGGTTCATTGAATGCCTCAAACTCGATCGTCTCATCGTCGGTCGCGGTGATGTTGCGTTCGGCGATGCTGCCCGGGATGTATGTGTGAACGTAGTCCTGCACCGGGCCAAGGCCAAATACCGCTGTGACGCCGACGAGCAGCGCCAGCACTGCGCCGGTCGAACTGGCCCGGTGCCAGTACAGCCCGCCGAAGAGCAGCGAAAATGCGCCGGTAAAATAGATCGCGCCGGTCACGGCCATGTAATCCCAAATATCTTCCTCGCCGGTGTAGAACAGGCCCCAGTAAAGGATGTAGAGTCCGATCAGCACGATGAGAATGCGGGTGATCTTGATGCGGGTCGGGTTGTCGAGCCGCTCCTTGAACAGCGGCGCGATGATGTCCTGCGTGATCACTGTGCTCCAGCAAAGCAGATAGCCGTCGTGCGTGGACATGAAGGCGGCAATCATCGCGGCAGTGAGCAGTCCGATCACCCCCGGGTCTAAAATGCGTCCGAGGAAGATCGGCATGGCGTAAAGATTGTCCACCGCCTTGACATCAGGGTCCGTCGGCGAGAAAAGCTGCTGCAAGTCCGGGGCCTTGGTCATCACATATACAAATGCGCAGACGCCGAGGAGGTTCGGGATGATCATCCGGATGGCGAATGAGATGGACGACCACATGTATTGCCGCTTGAGCGCGGTGGTGCTCTCCATGGCCAGCGCGCGGGCGACGGCGGTGGGCCACAGCGCGCAGTTCACGATGCCGAGAAAAAACATCCACCCGACGTACTCAAAGCCAAAACTGCTGTCGGCTGCGACCGGGTTGAAACCGGCCTCGCCTTTATAGGTGTCTACCGTCTCGAAAACGTTGTCCAATCCGCCGACAAGATCGACCGCGAGCCAGGCGGTCACGAGAAGGCCGACCGACAGGATGACAAACTGAATGTAGTCGGTGATCACCACCGAGATCATCCCGCCGATGACCGTGTAGACGAGCACCAGCGCCAGCAACACAACCATCACCACTTTGAGAGCGTTGCCGTCGGGGTCCATGCCGGTGATGCCGACGATGAACATCGCGCCCACCTTGAGGAACAGACCCATGTTCAGCAGTCCGCCAAATGCCAGCATGATGCCGCCGAGGATGCGAGTGCGGCGGCCGTAACGTTTCTCGTAATACTCGGGGATCGTCAGCACCTTGTGCTCACGCAGTCGCACGACGATAAAGCCGGTCAGGCCGATGAGTAATGCCACTATGCCGGCGATAACCCCGATGTGGAACGCCGCGAAGCCGGCTGTGAATCCTTTTTGCGCGCTGTACATCACCGTGATGAGGCCCATCTCGGTGCCGGTCAGTGTGGCAACGCCCAGCCACGTGCCCACCGCGCGCCCGGCGCTGACGAAATTTGTCATGTTGCCGGCGTAGCGCTTGACGAAAAAGGCGATACCGACCGAGAGCAGCAGATACACCGCGACAATCACCCAGTCGATGGTGCCGAAGTTGGTTTGGCTGGTGGCGTTGGTGAGGGCGGATTCCATTTGGGTTACTCTACGAGGAGCAGCCGGAAAAACTGGGCCTCGCCGACCGGAAGGTCAACCTCGACCTGCTGTGGGCCGTCACTTTTTACATCGACCTCCAGCACCGATTTCCACGCCGCTTGGCCAAGTGCGGGGGTGGACTGGATTTCGATCAACCGGCCCTGTGACGCCTCGAAAACAAGACTCATTTTGCCGTTGACCAAGTTCACGGTGGTCAAACGCAACGCACTGGCTGCATCGCCGGGATCGGTTCCGGCGAGGTATTCGCTGAGGTTGGTCAAGCCGTCGCCGTCGGCATCGCCGTCGCCATCGTTGCTGTTATTGGGATCGAGGCCAAAGGCGGTTTCCCACTCGTCCGGCATGCCGTCGGCGTCGGCGTCTCCCATCTCAGCCGAGCGGTTGGCGCGGCCGGGGTTCGGTGCGGCCGCCTTCCAGTTGACCGGGTCGTTGGCAAATTTATTGGCGTCGGCACGCTGCAGCGTGGCACCGAGACCGTCGGCCTCGCTTGGCCAAGGCGCGGTGTCGCTGAAGGAGACTTGGTCTACAAGAATGTATGGCACGAAACCGGCGTCGTCGTGTTGAAAGCCCTGTGGTGGATCCGGCTTGTACAGGGCCACCGAGTCGCCGCCGTTGGCCAACTGACCCCGTAATGGGCCAAGGATCGGTACGCCTTCCGGGATGCCGTGTCGCTTGGCCAAGCTTGCGGTTTTTTCCGGGTAATTTGCTGGGTTGAACTCGATTAAAACCACGTAGCCGTCAGGTGGCAACTGGAAGTCGCGCGGAAACCCAAACGTTACGCCGCCGCCGATCTGCCACGTATTCTCCGGGTGCAACGGATCGTACAACGGTACGGTTGTGTTGGTGATGTTGCGTAGCTCGATGAACTCATCATCCGGCGTGCCGGCTCCGAGTGACAGAGGGGCTGGGTGGTACATGATCTCGTGAATCACGACCGGTCCGATCCTGGCTGCGGCGTTGGCCGCGCCGTCGCCCTTACGGAAGGTCGACACGGAGGAGGGGTTGTCGACGCCGAACGTCGGCTTGGCCAAGGCGGTGAACTGATCTCCGATGCTGGTTTTCACTCGGCCGAGGGAAATGCCATTTTGCGCCGCACCAAACTCGACGATCGCACGGTGGCCGGTCAATTCGCCGGAGCTGTCAGCCTTGGAGAGGATGATTTTGTCACCGTGCGCGGAGTTGAGCGCGAAGCTGTGCGCGGCACCCGGTGCCGGGTTGAACTGGCCTTCATAAAAGACTGCCATGCCGCGTGCCGATAATGTGGTGCTAGGTGCGATCTGAAATTTTTTCAGGTTCTTTTCCGAATTGCTGATCCACCAATTGCCAATGTTGATCATGTTGGCGGAGATGTTGCGCAACTCGATGGCGTCTTCGAACGGAGGGTCGGTGTGAGTGAGCACCTCGTTGATGACCACGTTCTCCAACGGAAGATAATTGGATTTGCCTGGGGTGGAGGTGCTGGGGAACTTCGTGATCTGTGTGGAGCCATCGGGCAACCGACCTTCCGACTCTCCGAGGGTGGTTATTGAAATCTCCCGTTTATCCACAAGCGACTTTGTCCGACTGTAAAGGGCGATTGGTTCGCCGAGGCTAGCTAGACTGAAATTGACGTGGTCGCCGCCCTTGGCCAAGTCGGCGTCCGCGATCCATTTCACGAACCCCCCTGCGGCGATATAGTTGAGTTGAGGGATTTCAAACTGGGCTCGACCGATCAAGCTGAGATCGTCAGTCAGGTACAGCCCGTCCATCCGAACCGGCTCCGATTGCGGGTTGTGCAGCTCGATCCAGTCGTCGTCGCGGCCGTTGGCCATCCACTCGTTGATGACAAGATTGGACGGGGAGGCCAGCGTTGCGGGAAGCTTGTTCTCCGTGCCCGGAGTGGGGGAGTCGAGCAGCGCCCAGTCGCCGTTTTTGTCGCGGCCGACGGAACGATCCGGCACTTGGAAGCCGTAGCTGATTCTGTCGACAATCTGTCCGTCGGCGTTGAACAGGTACACGGTGCCGTAAGCGCCATTGAGGGAGCGGCCGGTGTTCAGGTAATCCGCCGGGCCAAGCGCGGGGTCACGGGAGCCGTTGCACCACACGAGCAACCGGCCCTTGGCGCGGAGTTTGGCGCTGTCGGGGAAGCTCCACTGCCCGGGCTCGATCTTGTCGATGCTCAGGCTCATGCCGGTGAGATCGATGGACGTCGTGGAGTTGTTCCAGGTCTCGATCCAGTCGCTAGTCCTGCCAAGCGGATCGATGACGGCCGCGTCGTTGATGGCCATCAACTCATTAAATCTCAAGCCTTCGGCTTCCGGGAGATAGTTGGCCTGGCCCGGGCTGACGGTGGTGGTGAACGTGGTCCACGGGCCGGTGCCGTTCGGGTAGCGTCCACGGGACTCGCCGTCCTCCTGCGTGCGGTAGCTCAGGTCGTCGAGTTCTGCGCCGTTGGTGTCACGCAACAGGAGAGTTCCACCGGCGGCGGGCAGCTTGAAATCGAGGTGCCGAACGCCGGGTTTTTTGTCGGCGCTGAAAACCTGATAACTGCCCGGCGCAATAAACGAGAGGCGGCGGTAGGTGAACTTGGCCAAGCCTGCTTCCCACGCCAGGCCGAATAGCGCGGCCGGTTTGCTGTCGGTGTTGAACAACTCAACCCAGTCGTCGCTGCCCGGCGGAGCGGCGGCGACGAACTCGTTGAGCTTGAGATTCTTCAGGTCGGCGACCGGTGCGGCCTTGTTCGTCTTGCCGGGGGTCGGCTGCGTGAGCGACCAGGCAACACTGTTGCTGCCCCGGCCGATCGAGTGGTCGGCCACCTGCAACCCGAAGCCCAGCACGTCGATGCGCTCGCCCTCCGGGTTGAACAGCGCGATGGTGTCGCCGTCGTTGTCCATCGCAAACCTGGCGTGCAGCCCGGGCGCCTCCACGGCGTCATCCAGCCAGACCACGAGGTAACCGTTGGACTTGATTACTGTGCCAGCGGGGAAGTTAAACTTCCGGGGCTTGGCCGGGTTGTCGCTCAGGCTCCAGTTTTGCAGGTACACATCAGTGCCGGCGACGTTCTTCAACTCAACAAAGTCGGGGAACGTGGCGCCGTTTGGCACCGAGTCGACATTCTCGGCGAGCACCTCGTTGAGGATGACCAACGGTTGCGGGGCGCTGGGGCTGGGCTTGCCGGGCGTGCCACCCTTGGCCAGGCTGGTGCGCCAGTTGGCCGGCGAGTCGGGATCGCCGTCGGGGTTGCTCAATACGAGCGAGTAGCCGTCGCCGTCAGGCGAGCTTGGCCAAGCGCCGTCGTCGTCGTAGTCCACCGACAGCACGGTCTCTCCATTGCGATCGAGCAGGGCCAGCCGCTCGCCCTTGTTCGACAGGCTGCCCTCGTAAAGGCCATCCAGCCGCACGCCGGGATGGCGCGCCCGGAATGCCGTGACATTGGCATCGTTGACGAGCAGCAAGTACATCCCGGCATCAAGTGATTCGCTGTCTTCCGCGAAGCGAAATGTTATGCCGTCAAACGAAAAACCGGACAGGTCCACTTCAGTGTCGCCTATGTTTTGGAGTTCAAGGAACTCGAAGGCATCGCCCCCCTGAGGATTGTACATGATCTCGCTGATACGGATTGGAGGACTTTCGTCACCCGCCATGAACGTGGCTCCTGTTAAAGCACTCCAGGTGCCGCCGTTTAGTGATCGTGCTTTGACATTTATTCTGGTGGACTCTTCGGTTGATTTTAAAATGCTAAGTCCTTGTTTCTTGTCGTAAGATTTTGCCGATGCCGAGACTGAGCCTGAGTACCTCGTTCGGGGGTCAGAACCGTCGGTTGTAAAGTAAATGTCACCCTCGCTGGCAGTCATTTTCAGTTTGAAACCGTTGGGCGCGATACCACCAAATTGATTGAACTTTGGAGCGTGGTCTGAGGCGGCCACATTGGCTTCTTTGAGATGTCGTAACATTGGAGAGCGTCGGCTCCGAATCCAATTGGTTCCCCAGCTTTTACTGACACTCACGGTGCCTTTTACGGTGTTGTAGAGGTCATCGTAGACCTTGCGAATTTCAACGTCCGTTAGTCCGCCATCGTTGTATAGGTGCTTGTGGACACGGTCGGCAAAAATCAATTGAAATTCACGGCTTTTTCTTAGCTTATTGAAAAGCACCGCTATATCGGCGGCATTGCTTTCTCCTAATTCGTTAGCAATTGTATTGTGGCTGGTACTTGCCTGAAATGCGTGCTCGCTATCCCAAGCGTACAATCGAAACTTTCCATCTGGCTTGTGGCGAGCCGCCCTCCAGTTGTTATGCGGCCAGTCTCGGTTGGCAACCCATATCAGGGGAAGGAGATAATCGGCGAAGTTATCCATATCCAACTGTTTTTCGACAACTTTAAAGTGCTTCGGATCATTCATATCATATCTCCTGACGTAGGTTAGCATTTTGTTCCAAGCAACCGCACTACCGCTTCTGACTTCGTTGAACTGTGCGATCACGTCATAGTTTTCATCCGTCTGATACCAGTCGGCAAGAAACTTGGTGTCGATGCGTTCGGTTGGATTGTAATAGCCCTTGTACTTGCCGTTGATGTATAGGTTTACGAAGTTACCACGGGGTGAAACCTGTCCTAGGTTGGAACACAGTCGGCGGGCCCATTCGTCCTTGATAAAAGGGCTGGTGTGATCGTTCATTCCAGCCCTCAGGACGATTCGGTCGAATGATTGGACAGGGATGTCACCAAATAATGGATACTCGAGTCGCCCGGCCCCGTAATCGCCCCGGAAATATAGCCGAAACGAATATTTACTAAACGGCAAGCCAGAGTTGGGATTGTATTTTGGACGCACATAACCGCCGCCCTGTATACGAATGCCGCAGTCCACCGCAAAGCCGCCATTGTCCTCAGGGCGAATAAGTTCCGCTGACACTGGTCTTTCCCAAGCAATGCCGTGCCTCTGCGCATTGGGCTGTTTTTGGATGCCTTTCGAGCCCCAAAGATGGCGGTCATCGGTCACCAGCGAGAGGACGGGGAGTCGCCGCCGTGAGGTTGGCAGCCCGTAAAAATAAGTGTTCGTCCGAATCTTCGACGGCAGCATCTCATCCTTGTACGCAACGGCCCGCACGATGCTCGTCTTGGTGATCCGGATCGGCCCGGAGTAAACCTTGCCAACCTTGTCGTATTGTCCTGTGCCACAGCAGGCCGGGGTGTCTCCGTTGGTGGTGTAGCGAATGCTTGCGCCGGGAGTGTCCGTGGACAGCGTTAGGAAGATCGATTTCCGTTCATAAAAACCTCGCGGCAAACTGAAATGCACCGGCTTCACACGGCCCGAGACGGTGGCATCGCTGTTGGCCGCGCCTGGTGTCGGCTTTGAGAAATAGCTCCACTCGTTGTTTTTGTTGAGCCCGTAGCTGACACTCGCGGCCTGCTCGGGATACTCAATTCCCGACACGGCCCGGCGGGGCGCCTCCGGGCTGCAGAGCGCCAGGTACTCGCCATTCGGGTTGAGCTTGAAGTTGGTGTGCGACGGCTTGGAGGTGCTCTTGTTGCGGATGTCCTCGCCGGTGGCAAAGATGACGAGCCGTTTGCCGGCGTCGATCGAGAGGTCGGGGAGAAGCCACTTGCCCAAGTTGGCCCGGTTGTCCGTCAACGACCAGCCCGCGAGGCTCACTGTGGCGTCGCCGCGGTTGTGCAGCTCGATCCAGTCTCCGTCCACGCGCTTGTACGCCCGGGTGGAGGCGGCGCTGAACTCGCTGATCACCACGTCGCCGAGGGAGTGGGCCGGGTCAACCTGCACCGACCAGGCTTGGCCAAGGAACGGGTTGGGTGCCCTGTTGAAATCGGTGATGCCGTGGTCGTCCGCCCAGGTCAGTTCCACTTGGCCAAACGCCGGCTCGTCGAACTCAAACATATACGGCCCGGCACTGTGGCCGCTCACCGCCTTGGCCGTGAGGCCGTTGGCCATGAGGTCGGTCGCGTCGATGCCTTGTACCGGCTCGTCGAACCACAGCTCCACCTGGCTGAACTGGCGCGCCATGCCGGCGAGCGGCAGGCGGCTGGCCAAGCGCGGCGGCTCGAGGTCGAGCAGCTCGTAGCTCCAGGTGGCTTTTTGAACTCCCGTGCTTCCCTCGGGGGCAAACTTATTCGGCGGAGACGCCCGGTCGCCGATGCCGTGGTCCGGCGCCCACCAAACATTAATCCTCCCATTGGCCGGATGGCCGAACCGGAATGTGAACGTGTTGGCTTTCTCTGTCAGTTCCGTCGCCGGGTAGTCGTTGACCATCAGGTCATCCGCATCCACGCCGGACATCGGCTCGCTGAAGGTGACGGTGATCGCGCTCAGCTCGGTGACCTCACCCGGCTCGGGGGAGATGGACACAATCTCGGGCGGCACGAATTCCCGCTCCTTGGCGCTGAGCCGCACGTCGAGGTAGGCATCGGTGTCGGACTTCCGGTAATTAAGCAGCATGACGGACAACACGTTCCAGCCTTTCTCGGTCGTTTGGCTCATGTTGTGCAACGAGGTCACGTGCCATTTGATAGGCTCTCGATTAGACTTGGTTGCCTGAGAGCTGTACCGGAGCGTTGATGTGGGCTTGTGAAGGTTGGCTATCTCTACTCCGTTGAGCCACGCCACGAAGCCGTCATCCGCCTTGACTTGAAGCGTGCCCATCCCCAGCACGGAGGGGTCAGTCACGCGAAATTTTCGGCTCAGGAACACGGTTGGATATTTGCGCTGCATGTCACCCAGTTCGGTGCCGCCGTTGGTTTTCTCGTTGTTGAAAAACGGGGTCTCTCCGCGCGACCAGGAGGAGTTATCGAAATCAACCTTGGTCCACGCCGTGCGCGGGGAGGAGGCCTCCTTGGTGCCCTTGTGGTACTTGAAAACAGCGCCCTCCTTGATGAGGTCTATGCCGTTGGCCAGGCGCGGGGCAGCCAAAGCTGCCAAGGCCACAGCCAAGTTGAGTAGTCGTTTATTCATGTGGTAAGGTTTGCCTTTCCGGCAGTCCGGTTTCGCCCGGCCAAGCGCGGCTTTCGCCTTCTCTGTTCGGCTCCATCTCAGGAGTCGGCATCCTCCTTGCCTTGACCGGGGATCTGTTTTACCTCCAGCGGGATGCTGGCCTCCTGCCTGCCGTCAATCGCGATGTCCACGGCGTGCTGGCCAAACTTCTCAAACTTCAGCCGCTGGATGTTTAGGATGAAATTTCGGTACGCAAAACTGTCGTTTTCCGCCACATTCACCTCAAATGGCAACTCGATGCTCGGCATGACAAACTTGCCGTCCTCATCGACAAAGTTGATTCGTAGCTTGTGCGAGCCCTCCTCCACAACCTTGAACACCACCCGCAGCACGATCGAGCACTGCGGGTAGTTGGCTGGCAACTCCCGCGCGTGAACCGAGTTGAACGTGCCCAGTAGGTTCAACTTGCCCTTATAGTCCGTGGCTGCGTCACACAGCACTGCTACTTGTATATCCATAAAAATTAATCCGATCTTGACCCAGCCCGAGCCATGTGGGGCGGGGAGACTAGCGGCAAAATCCTATTCCGCCAAACGCTTTACTCGTAGCCGGAAAAACCGGTTTTTGCCGTTTTTGCGGCCTCCAATATGAATACGAATCGTTTCGCCAACACCGCCTGGGATGGGTTGATACACGTCGCCGGGCATCGACCCCCACTCGCCATCAAGCGCCTCGGCCGTTTCCAGAAAATATTGGCGGCCCGGCTGCATGGTGAACTCTGCCAGCAGCTGACCCGCTTGGCCAAGCGCCAAGCCAAGCGCCAGTCGGCTGGCTGCGTCGCCGGGATTCGTGCCGGCGAGAAACTCGTGGACGTTGTTCGCTCCGTCACCGTCGAGATCGAACCCCGCGTCCTTGACCGCCGGGTTCAGGCCGTGCGCCAGTTCCCACTCGTCCGGCAGCCCGTCCTGGTCGTCGTCAGCGGGGGCCGGCGAATCCTCCAGGCCCGGCGAGCCGCCAGCCACCGCGCTTGGCTGCCAACTGTTCGCGTCGTCCAGCGCGCCGAGCGCTTGCTTGGCCGGGTCGAGGACCAGCGGCACTAGCGAGTGGCCGTCGCCGTCGGCCAACTTGGGCCAGTTGTCCTCGTCCTCATAGTCAAGCGTGACCAACACCGCGCCGTCCGCCGCCGAGCGCACGCGGAGCGTCTCGCCGTTGTTGGCCAGCTTGCCGCTATAAGTGCCAAGGACGGTCGTCTCCCTGGCCAAGCGGTAATGCGCGAGGAACGACGCCTCGTCGTCGTGGCCGATGATGAGCGCGTATTGGCCCGGCGCCAGCGTGAGGCCGGCTGGCACGACGAACCTCACGCCGCTGGAGAGCGTCACGCCGCCGAGGTCGAGCGTCGTGCCGGTGCTGTTGTTGTGTAACTCGATGTAATCGAAGTCAGGCCCGCTTGGCGCGTTGTACATCAACTCGGTCAGCACGAGATGTGCCTTGAGGCTCCCGAGTGTGTCCGGTTCGCCGGCCTGGAACTCGACCGGCCCGGACCAGTGGCTCCAGCGCTTGGTGTCGTCGAGCATCCGCACGCGCGCGCGATACCAATGCCCGACCTTGGCCAAGCCGGTGGGCAGGGCGATGGTGTCAGCGAACTTGGTCAGCACGTCCGATTCCCAGTCGGCGTTGATCTCGTATTGGCGTGGCTTGGCCGGGTCGTACGGCGCCGCGTCCGGCGCGCTGACCTCGGCCAGGCGCCACTTCATCCCGGCGAACTTCCCGCTCGAGTCGCCGAACGCCGAGCTGCGGAACCGCAGCCCGTTGGCCGGATGCCCGCCGTCGCCGCTGTACACGATCGTCGGCTGGTCGGGATGCTTCGTGTCGCGGGCGGCCGACTTGAGGATGAAATTGCGCCGGGTGCGAATGTAGTTCTTCATGATTTTCACCATGCCGGGGAAATTCTTCGTGCCTGTCTTTTGGTAAAACCGGCCCTTGCCGGCCTTGCTGCCGTTGACCTTGCCGGACGACATGATCGGGTGGTAGTCCCACATCGCGCGGTCGGCATCGGCGATCGATGGCATCGGCCCGGTTGGCTCGTCGATGACTGCCGCGAACTCATCGATCAGCCTGTCACCCTCGTCGTTGTTGAACAATAGATCGAGAATCTCGCGGGCACGGTTGCCGTACTCCATCTTGAAAACAGGCTTGCCGAGCACCTTACCCTTGAACGGGTCGTTACCGTTGCCGTACATGTTGCTGGCCCAGGTGAGGTCGAGATCCCATGGGAGTGTGGACCACTTTTGGGTCTCGGGGCTCAGGTAGTAGAAATAATTTTTGCCGTAGCCGATGTCGTAGTGGTGAATGCCCTCGACGATTGTGCGATAGCTATAATAGCGCGGTAGGTCCATGTTTTGTCGCCACCAGCTTTCTGATTGGTTGCCCTGGTATCGGCTCAGGTACGAGTTGAGGTCGGACTTGTCCGTTGCGGCCGACGGGCCCTGATTGTTCAACTCGCCAGTGCCGCCCTCCATCTTGTACAGGTTGCCGTCGGGTAAATCGTGTTCGTCGAGAAACCGGCCGTCCATTTGTTCGATGGCGAGGTAGAGTCCCCAGAAATCGCCGTCGTGCTGCGTCGCGCCTGTTTCCGCCGCCTCGTCAATGATCCGGAAATGCACCCAGTGTGTCTTGGGCGCCTCGACGTCGGCCAGCTCGAACAACTTGAAGCCGACCGCCTCAAACATCCCCTGCTCGCCGCGGTGCTGGAAATTGCCCTGCTGGATGCAGGCGGAAAAGTTCAGCTTGTCCCAGCGGCTGTTGTACTCGCGGTCGTAGTGGTCGCGTGCCTGGAACGAGTGGCCGCGATTGAAGTCGAACTTCCACATGTTCTTGCCCATCGCGTAGCGCCATACGCCACCCCGGGCGCGGTAGCGGATGTGGTCGTATACCTCTCCGTCGTACACCAGTGTGCCCTTCCACTTGTAATTGTCGCCGCCGTATTTTTCGTTCCATGTTGAGTTCTCGACGTCGGTTTTTTTCGAGATCAAGTGGTACACCGGCACGCGGGTGAGCCCCTGGCTGTCATACTCGACCACCTTCGCGCCGGGCTTGGCCTTGCCACTCCAGCTTGGCACGCCGTCGTAGCAGAAGTAGGCAAAGTTCGGCGAGGGATCGCCGGGGTAGGGCGCGGTGGCCACTTGGGCAAGCGCGGTTTTCACCGACACACGATAGCGGACCAGGTGCCGATGCTGCTGCACCGACTTGGGGACGGTCGCTGAGAAAACGCCGTCGCTGGCCTCGGCATCACCCTCTTGGCCAAGGTCGTTCATTGGCAGCTTGGTCCAGCCGCGCTCGTACGCCGTGTCATCAATGTGCACATAGCCTCCGGGGCTCACGACTTGGTACTCCGCATAAACCTCCGAGCCGGCGACAGCCGTGCTGGGCACGGTGGTGATTAAGACCGCTTCGCCACCCTTGGGCTGCCTGGGCGTGTGTTCGACCTTGGCCAAGCGCGGGAGTGG